>NZ_JADEXF010000140.1 GCF_015207245.1 Nostoc cf. edaphicum LEGE 07299 | reverse complement strand
ACCTTGGATATCGATTCTGTAATACAACCCCTGCAACGCTTTGGTGTCCATTTGGGACTCGATCGCATTGTCAATCTATTGGCAAATCTCGGCAATCCCCATCATCAAGTCCCGGTAATTCATGTTGCTGGCACTAATGGCAAAGGTTCAGTTTGTGCCTATCTCTCCTCGGTACTCACTGAGGCTGGTTATCGTACAGGACGCTACACTTCCCCCCATTTAGTTGATTGGACGGAACGTATTTGTCTGAATGAACAGCCAATTTCTTCTGAGGAATTAAGCCAATTATTAGAAAAAGTCCAAGCGGTTATTCGTGCTGGTGACGAATCGGCAACTCAGTTTGAAGTAATTACGGCAGCTGCTTGGTTATATTTTGCCCAGCAACAAGTTGATGTGGCTGTGGTAGAAGTCGGACTAGGAGGGCGCTTAGATGCTACCAATGTTTGCTTGGAACCTTTGGTTACGCTCATCACTTCCATTAGCCGCGAACACTGGCAGCAACTTGGCCCTACCATCGCTGACATTGCTAGAGAAAAAGCAGGTATTCTTAAACCTGGATGCCCTGTTGTGGTTGGCCCATTACCACCAGAGGCAGAGAAAGTGGTGCGATCGCGTGCCTTAGAATTACAATGTCCAATTTTTACACCTCAACCCGCTCGTGAAATCGCTACAGGATGGGCAGAGTATATATGTGAAGCAGAGGAGCAGAGGGGCAGCACTTCGGCTCCTTTCGACTTCGCTCAAGGCAAGTCGCTCAGTGACCGAGGGGTAGAGGGGAAAATTAAAGAATCAGCCCATCACTCTATTAAATATCCGTTGCCGTTGGCGGGACAAATTCAGTTAACTAATTCAGCTTTGGCAATAGCTGCTTTAGAAATTCTCCAACAACAGGGTTGGCAGATTTCAGAAGAAGCCATAACTAACGGCATGGCCAAAACTAAATGGCCGGGGCGGATGCAATGGATTACTTGGAAAAACCATAAATTATTACTTGATGGCGCTCATAATACCGCCGCCGCCCAAGTTCTCCGCCAATATGTTGATAGCTTAGACGCAGTTAACCCCAAACCCGCAAATTGGGTTATAGGAATGTTTGCCGATAAGGATCATACTGATATTTTTACCGCATTACTGCGACCAGGCGATCGCCTTTATTTAGTGCCAATACCAGTAGAACCCTGGCCCGGTAGAACTTCTGCGGATCTAGACTACTTATCAAATCTAGCTTACAGCCTCTGTCCCGAATTAAGCGATCGCCAAATCCATCCAAATTTATTCACAGCACTAGCAGCCGCAACCTCAACCGCTACCACAGACGATTTAATCGTTTTGTGTGGTTCCCTTTATTTAGTAGGCGACTTTTTAGCAACCACCAATATATTTCGTAAATCATAATTACGAATTACGAACTTGTACTGAGCGTAGCCGAAGTATTACGAATTACGAATTACAAATTTACCTCTGATTCCACTGTTGCGCTGCATCTTCTACAGCTTTATCTACAGTTTTCTCGCTTAACATTGCTGCTTGCAAGTTTTCGTAAACTGCTTTTTGCAGTTTGTTAAAATCCTTCAAAGTTGGGGTTAATATTTCTGCTTGTTGCAGTTGTTGAGCAGTAATAACCCGCGCTTTTTCTACTGTTGAAGCATTAGCTGGAACATCTTTAAAATAAGTATCAGACAATGCTTTGATTGTAGAAGGTAGAACATTTGCAGCTTTAGCAAAGGCTAACTGATTTTCGTCATTGGTGACAAATAAAGCAAATTTCACAGCGCCATCTGGTTGTTTGCTATCGCGGGGAATAACTATATTCATTACCGCGACATTTTTCTTACCTGTGTCACCAGTGAGTTGAGGTGCTATTTCCGAAGCTTGAGCAATTTTTGGGGCATTATTAGCGATCGTTTTCAGGAACTCTGGCCCAGAAGCTAAAAACGCAGTCTCTCCAGATTGGTATAAATCGATCGCATGGCGATGTCCTTGGGTTAAAGCCTCTTTAGGAAGCAAACCTTTTTTATACAAGTCTACCCAATACTGAAACGCAGCTTTACCTAGTGCTGAATTAAACGCCGCTTTACCCTCAGCATCTATTAAGGTGACTCCCATTTGTACAAAAGATTCCAGCACTTCACCAGAATCTTGCGGTACGAAAGTCACAAAAAAGGCATACTTACCTGTCTTGTCTTTAATTTGTTGCGCGGCTTGTGCCAATTCTGCGTAGGTTGCAGGGACTTTATTGATACCTGCCTGTTTTAATAAATCAGTGTTATAAATGGTTAACCGTGTGGTGAGATACCAGGGAATCCCAAAACTCTTACCATTAAGCGTGCTTGCTTTCCAGATATTCGGCAGATAGGAGGAACGTACATCATTTGGGACTTTCGCATCTAAATTTAACCAGGCATTTCGTCCGGCAAGTTGAGAGGCAAAACCCGGATTTAAGTTGACTACATCAGGTGGCGTTTTTGCGGAGACGGCTGTTAATATTTTGTTCTCCATTGCTGCCCAAGGTACATCAACCCAGTTAATCTTTATACCTGGATTTTGCGATTCAAAATTCGCAATTAGGTTTTTGAAGTAGTCGGTAAATTGAGGTTGGAGTTGCATTGTCCAAAACTCAACAGTTCCCGCTCCTGAAGTAGCTTGTTTTGTACTTGTATTAACATTACCTGTACTGCAACTTACAATCCAACTGGTTAATAAGCCAAGCAGTACAAAAGCAACAAGTTGTTTAAATTTTCGCAATTGAATCATTTTCCCAGTATTTTTACGCTTGATCAGTGTGAAAAGCTTAGACAGAATTGTTGAGATTATAGGCTAAATAAATTACCCGTAAAGACGTAATATATAACGCCTTTACCGCAACAAATTTAAATATTTCAATTTAGTAGTCCAGCGGGCACAACTGTGGTAAAAAGCTTCAATAGTCTGTTTGGCAAATCGAAAAAAGGGGTAGGCATTGAACTTGCTCCTGAACGGGTGAATGTTGTTCAGCTACGCAAGCAGGGTCAAGGCTTGAAGCTAGAAATCTATACATCGGTAGCAGTTCCAGAAGGGATAGTCACCGATGGTCAAATCAACGACCCGCCAGCAATGGCGCAATTAATTCAGCAGGCGCTAGCTGAGAGCAAAATCAAAACTTCTCATGTTGCTACTGGTGTACCAGGACGAGATTCTATCGTTCGGATTATACCAGTGCCAGCAGAGTTAGATGATAAAGAACTGCGAGAAATGGTGCTGAACCATGAAGCAGGTTTGTATTTACCCTATCCTCGTGAAGAGGCTGATGTAGATTATCAGAAACTTGGGTATTTTGTAGATGAAGATGGCATTGAAAAAGTACACGTACTCTTAGTAGCCACCCGCAAGGAGATAACGGATACGTATATAAGTACATTCGAGCAGGCAGGATTACAAATTGATGTTTTAGAAATTAACAGTTTTGCTCTAATTCGGACTATTCGCGAACAACTACGACAATTTGGGCCGCAAGAAGCAGCAGTACTAGTTGATATCGAGTTCGACAGTACAGAAATCGCCATCATCGTTAACGGAGTACCGCAATTTTCGCGCACAGTCCCAATCGGGACTTATCAAATGCAAACTGCCTTAGCAAGGGCAATGAGCTTACCTACATCACGAAATATGGAGATGTTACACGGAATGGTTATTCCTGCAACTCCCATAGACGGCGGGAAAACTGGCGTTACCGAACTCGATCCTGGTATGGCTGCCATATTGAGAGTCTTGGGAGAACTAACGGATGAACTGCGCCGTTCCATCGATTTTTACCTAAATCAAAGTGAAAATTTGGAGGTAGCGCAGATTTTATTAGCTGGACCAGGAGGTGGACTTCAACAGCTAGATGAATTTTTTACCCAACGATTGAGTTTGCCAACTACCCAAATAGATCCAATTGGGTCTTTGTCTTTGGAAGTAGACACTGATAAATATCCACAGGTACAACGCTCTGGTTTGGCGATCGTACTCGGTCTAGGAATGCGGGAGGTGTAATCAAATGTACAGCCTAGATGTTAACTTTCTTAAAGACCGCCCAGCGTACCAGAAAAAGCCTGAGAGAAAGGGAGGAATAACCCTCAAATTTCCTACAGGGGATTTAACACTACTCTATGTGGGAGTTGCAGTAGGTGTAGGTCTTCCAGCTTTATTGGGAGTTGGTTGGTGGTTGTTACAAGGGAAGATTGTTGAATTAGATGGTCAAATTGCACAACTAGATCAAGAAAGCAAGAGATTAGATACAGAAATAGGAAATCTGAACAAAATCAAAGCCGAGACAAATGCAGTTAAAGGAGAAACTCAAGCTTTAGTAACTGTATTTGACCAGATTCGTCCTTGGTCAGCCATGCTACAAGATTTGCGCGATCGCATCCCAAGCGCAGTGCAAATCGAGAATATCAAGCAAATCCCACCTATTGCGGTAGTGGCAGGTCAGCCACCAAATAATCCCGCAGGGGGATTAGAAATTAACGGATTGGCTCGTTCTTTTAATGATGTCAATGATTCCTTATTGAGTTTACAACAGTCTCAGTTTTTAAAGTCCACAGAAACCAGAATTCTGACAGCAACGTTAGTAGAGGCTCCCTTAACAGCAAGTGCGAGCCAATCTTCTACTGATGTAATTATTAAGCCACCTCAAGTAGTTAAATACACTATTCAATCGAGCATGAACGACGTTCCAGCGTCGGAATTAATTCGAGAGTTAGAAAAAAAAGGCACAGTGGGGTTAGTAACTCGAATTCGTAATATGCAACAAACAGGAGTCATTTCAAAATGACGCTGAGTGATGATTTAAATTTTGCCGAACAAGGTGGGGAATTCGATCAGGCAACGCCAGCCTCACCTGTGGTATTTGGTATTGCTTTCACACCAAAAATTATTGGGATCTTGGTGGGGGTAGCTGGTTTAGCGGGAGCAGGTTATATAGTGTTAAACCTGCTGATGCCAGCTTGGGAAAGCTATCAGCAGCAGCAAGCCAAAAGCACTGAACTGCAAGCACAAATTGAGCAAAAAAAAGCCAATATCAAACAGATTGACAAAGTTAAAGACGAACTAGCACAGGCAAAGCAGCAAAAAGTTCAGGTTTTAAGTTTATTTGCTAACCAAAAAACCTTAGATACATTGCTATTGGATTTGAACCGCTTAGTTGAGTCTGGCAATACTCCAACTTCTATTAATGCAGTCAGAGCCAAACTGAAGAAATTTGTGCCAATTTCCCAAAAACCAGAACCGATTACCGATGGCAGTCTAGGACTACTGGTTGACGGCAAGCTGCAACGCAGTAGTATCAATGCCGAGATTACTGCAACTTATGAACAAACACAATCGATAATTCGTAACATTGAGCGGTTACAGCCTTTGTTAATAGTTAAAGATTATCAAGCAACTTTGGCTCCAGTAGAGTCAAGATCCCCATTAGACAGAACGCCGATGCAGGTAGGCCCAGCAGCGATTAATACATCATTCCAGTTACAGGTATTGATGCCACTTAGTCCAGAAGAAATAGCCGCAGCAGCGAAAGCTGCTCCAAAAAAGTAGTCAAATTAGAGCTGGGACGAATATAGAATTCGCGGCTACACAAGCGTAGACAAACCCTTTCCGCAGACTAAGGAAAAATTGAGGGTTTTGAAACTCACGTTCGCCGTTGACGTTCCCGCAGGGTAGGTGGGTAAAGTCTCGTGTAGTCAAAGCGCGGTCTTCTCCCACAGGAAGAAGCTAGCACCAATGGGGTTTCCCCATAAGCAATTGGCGTGCGGTTTCTAGTCGCCTACTCAAAATTGTATGTAAACAGGGTTTTATAAGGTGAGGAATGAACTGTGAAACAGCTTCACGGTAATAGTTTTATTTTAGGTACTGCCGCTTCTGTATTTTTGGCGGCTCAACCAGTTTGGGCACAAATTAGTCAAGTAACTGATGTCAAGTTAAATCCCGTTAATGGTGGAATTAGCGTTGCTTTGAAAACTTCTTCTGGGTCACGCCCTCAAGTTTTCACTACAAAAAGAGGCAAGGCTTTAGTCGCTGATGTTATCAACACTCAATTACGATTACCACAAGGTAATAGTTTTCGTCAAGATAACCCAGCACCAGGAATTGCATCTGTCGAGGTTAATCAGCTTGATGCTAATAGTGTTCGGGTGACGGTAACTGGCAGCAACGATGCACCTGGCAGTCAACCAGTGGTGCGATCGCAAAATGGGATTACACTCAGCTTTAGCCCATCCACAGGCACTACAGCATCAGCGCCAACGCCAACAGCCCCCACATCCACAGCACCACCTGTTACGACTCCAGCCCCAGCCCAACCTGGTCAAAAGCCAGGTGTTCTCGTTCCTAACCCGGAAGTCACCATTGACGGACAACCTGCACAAGCTGCTGGGCCAGGTCAACCTCTGAGTCAGGCTCCACCTTTCTTACCTAGAGCCGTCGCCCCACCAGTGGGAGATATTGCTATTTCGGCTACCGATGCTTCTCCTAGCACTGTTGACTTAGCAACTCAGGAACGTGTACCTCGTCTAGTATTGCGAGATGCCCCAGTACGTGAGGTTTTATCATTGCTTGCCCGTGCTGCTGGTTTGAACTTGGCTTACGTGGGAGGTGAGCAAGCTGGTGGAGGTCAACCAGGTGGCGGTGCTAATGTAGCAGCAGTTTCTCAAACTATTTCTTTAGATATAGAAAATGAGCCAGTGCAAGATGTATTTAACTACGTTTTGCGCCTCAGCGGTTTAGAAGCTAACCGTAGTGGTCGTACAATTTTTGTTGGGGCTAAACTACCTAATGCAACACGTGACATGATGATGCGTAGTATACGACTTAATCAAGTAACAGCGTCAAGTGCATTAAGCTATTTGGTTGGTTTGGGGGCAGAAAGTGCCGTCATACAGGAACGGCTGATTACTACTACTAAGACTAGCACTGTGGGTGAGCCTGGAGAGGGAGGCTCACGACAAAGTGAAAGTAGCTCCTCTACAGAAAGCAGTGTTCAAACTCGACGCGCTGAGTTTAAAGACTCAACGCCTTTACTCAGAGGGTTACAGGCGTTAGGAGACGAACGCACGAATTCCATTACCTTGATTGGCCCTCCCAAGTTAATTGATATTGCAATAGCTCAAATCTCTTCGCTTGATATCCGCCGCCGTCAAGTAGCAGTAAACGTTAGGATTATCGACGTTAACCTCTTGGCAGCCAATGATTTCAACACTAGCTTTTCCTTTGGGGTTGGTAATAACTTCTTTACTAGTGAAGGTGGTGCTGCATCTCTGAATTTTGGCGGTTCTAGACCGGCCAGTAGGGCTGAAGCAGCAAACAGCTTGGCTAGTACACCGATCATCAATAATCTTGCTAGCACTCTTACATCGCCATACCAGTTCCCTAAGCGTCTTCTTGCTAGTTTGCAAGCTCAGGTTACAAATGGCAATGCCAAGATTTTGACCGACCCGACCTTAATTGTGCAAGAAGG
>NZ_JADEXF010000139.1 GCF_015207245.1 Nostoc cf. edaphicum LEGE 07299 | reverse complement strand
GTGGGGTGGTGAAGCTTTTGCAGGAGAGTTGTCTAAAAGGTTAGCAAATTTTCCCCAATGGGAAAAACTAACTTCAGTGCAACCGGCTTCGGGTGATTTGGTTTACCCTGAATGGATGGCTGGTACTTGGAAAGTTACAAGTACATTAGTAGATTTAGCTGCGCCTTTAGCGCCAGAGATTGTAACACCAGGGTTTGAAGGTAATCGCCGACAATTAAATCAACCTGTGAGTTTTGTAGTAAGATTTGTGAAAGAGCAACCATCTATTTCTGGGTTAAAAATACTTCCTCAGATAGGTTCTAAATCCCCAATTCTAGTAGCGGATAGAGCATTTAATAGCTTGAATTTAGCAAGGGCTTATTTAGGGGATGAAGCAGTGTTATTAGTCAAAGTAGATCCAGATTCGCCTAATCGTCAAATTACGTTCTTGCGTAGCAGTCGCCAACTAGTTTCTATTGTGACTGCACGTGCTACAGAAACTACCCCTAATGGCAAGTTCATCACCACAGAAGTGTTTCAACAACTATTTAAAGGTGGCTCACGCCCCTATTTAAATTCTGTAGAATCGACTACGGCTTATCATAAAGTTTCAACATCTAATCCGGCGATTGAAGCAGATCAAGTTACTGCTGTCTATCTTTCTCCCCAAGATCCAGATTACTTTAAAGCGGGTTCTCAACCAGTTGCTCTCTACCGCTATCGCCTCGAATTTTTCCCTCAAGAACTATCAACTACTCCCAAAGAGTGATTTGTCATCTAGCTCTTGACTACTTTGTAATACATTTGTAGTATATAAATTCCAAGTTTACGATCGCGCTCTTGGACGGTGTGCATCATGGCCAAATTTCAAGATATTGTCAATTACTTTCGCTCTTACTGGAAGCTGAGTGTTTTCAGTATCACAGCATCTAGCGTTTACGAAATTATTGATTTGGTTGTTCCTTATGCGATCGGGCAGATTTTAAACGTTTTGTCTGCTCAACCTTTGGACAAACCAATTCAAAGTGCGATCGCAACTTTTTCGGACATCACCAATTACCCAGTTAACAAAACTCTATCTTTGGGTGTATTACTGGGTTTAATTTTCGTTGTCACCGTAGTGAGAGCGCCAACACAACCCTGGTTAACCAATTGGTTTCATTGGGATATAGCCTTCAGATCGCGTCGAGAAAAAAACGAAACAGCGATCGCCAAAGTTCTTACTCTACCACTAGAATTTTATGATGAAAATAACCCTGGACGTATTGCCGGCAGAGTAGCTAGAGGTATTTCTAATCATACTTTTAGTTACCCTGAAGTTGCCGGACAGTTGATTCCTAAACTGGCTCGTGTGCTGGGAATTTTTGTGTTTATCTTGTTCATTGAGTGGCGAATTGCAATTTTATATCTCATTTCTTTTGTAATTATTCTCAGCTTCAGCTTGAGGAGTTTACAACAGCTAATTAGGTACGAAACTAGTCTGGATAAGTATGGAGAGGACACCGAAAGCCGCACTTCCGAATTAATCACCAATATCAAAACGGTAAAAGCATTTGCTACAGAAGCTAGGGAACTGAAACGGCAAAATCAACGTTTGGATCGCGAACTAACGGTGCTTGATTACCGCATCCACAAAGGTTATACAATATTGGGTACTTGGCAAAGAACCGTAATTCAGTTTTGTGTATTTACAATTCTGGGTTTGACTTTAGCAGCAACAGTAAATGGGAGAATTTCTCTCGGTCACTTTGTCATGACCTTAACTCTTTCTAGCATGGCTTATGCCGAATTAGAACCTATTAGTAGCTTGGCAGAAGTTTTTGCCCGTCGTTATTCTTCCATGCTGCGGTTTCACGAATTTCTCCAAGAGCCAACTGCATCCGATTCAGCCAGTCTTTTACAAGAGAGTAACCAGACAGAATCACCTTATAAATTTACTGGAAAAGTTGAGTTATCTCATATCAGTTTTGGATATGATGCCAACCGTCAAGTTTTGCAAGATATTAACTTGTTGATTGAGCCATACCAAACAGTCGCATTAGTGGGGCGTTCCGGTTCTGGTAAGTCTACTTTAGTGAAATTGCTGTTGCGATATTTTGAACCTCAAGCAGGTCAAATTCTGATTGATGGTCAAGATATTCGCACTTTGGATGTGGGTAAGTATAGACGGAGATTAGCGATCGTTCACCAAGAAGTAGACGTTTTCAACGGTACTATATTGGATAACCTCACCTACGGTAGACCAAATGCCACTTTCGAGCAGGTTCAGGAAGCCTGTAGAATTGCCAGAGTCGATGAAGTAGTGCAGCACTTACCCAAAGGTTATTACACTGTCGTGGGAGAACGAGGTGTCAGGTTATCTGGAGGACAAAGACAACGCTTGGGAATTGCTAGGGCGTTGTTAGTGGAACCAGACGTGCTGGTTTTTGACGAAGCTACCTCTAGTTTAGATTATGAGTCTGAGCGTTCAATTCAGCTAGCGATGCGATCAATTCAGGGCACTTGTACCACCATTGTGATTGCCCACCGTTTAAGCACAGTCCGGGAAGCTGATAAAATTGTCGTTCTAGAGCAAGGAAAGATTGTAGAAGTGGGTAGCCACGATGAACTCTTGCGTCACGAGGGTATTTACCGCCGCTTGCACTCCCTGCAAGAAACAGGAGAACTCTTGAGTTAGGGGACATACACATTTTGGATTTTGGATTTTGGATTTTGGATTGGCCCCACAAATGAATCCGCCTGATTAAATCGACTTTATTCACCACAATAAGGTCGATTTTTTATAGACATATTCAAAAATTAAATATGTGTTATCTAAAACCCTTGCACGCCTATTCGGTGGTATAACTAATATTATCAAGTGGGGAATTTGCTCCTATTCCCCAAGAAAAGCGTTAGCCATTGAAATTAGTTTTACGCGCTTGGATGAAGCGTGATAGGTAAAGTAAATAATCCATTGACTACTGCTGGAATACTAATCACTAATTGAAGTCTTCCAATCAGGAAAAATTAAGATTTGCTCTTACCTGATTCTTTCTGTGCCGCTTCACTGTATTTTTTATAAAGTTGAGTACGAATCTTGGCTTCTTGATAACGGCTGTGGGTTTGTGGTACTGTACTCATTAAATCTGAAGCCCGTTGCCACTTAGCAGCAATCTCTAACCACTGAGTTGAGGTTGTAGCTGTTTTTCCAGATGCAGAAGCTTGGTTGGCAATTCGCACAGATACTTGAAATGGATCGTCAGATGGCTCAGAAAAGCTATTGTTAGGAGAGCGAGATGGTGTTTGGGCTTTCCTATCGTTAGTATTTTCTGTAGTTAAAGATTTGGAAGTTTCTGGCTGTATTAGGTTTTTCAGTTTATTACCTAGCTGGGCATAAACAACCCAACTAAGCAACAACAGCGAGCATAAACCAGCTGCTGCTAATATCTTTGTTTTAGGTTTATTTTGGTATTTTTCTTTGTTAATCAGTACTAAAGGACGAGAAACTTGAGTTTTAGGATAATTTGGTTTTCCTAGTTCAGCTTGAGCTTCTGTGAAATCTTTAATTAATTGCTTTACAATATTTGGCTGAATTAATGTAATTTCCTGTGACCAAAGCAATTGATTTTCGCGATCGCTATCTATTTCTTTTAACCACAGCAATTGTTGTTCTCGAACAATCCGACTGTTGATCTTGACGCGGCGAATGTGACGCGGGGCAATAGACTCAAGAATTTGCTGGATTTGTTCTACCAGGGGAGATTGCTCAAGTTGCTCTACTTTAGCTGCCTCACACAGAATTTGTAAGACACCATCAGAAAAAATGGCTCTAGTTCTGACACAAGACTGGGCTAGCTTTTCATTCAATAGCTGAATAATCGCCGCAACGCTGCCTTGGTGAGCTTGCCAAGCTATATCGTTTATCCGGTCTACCATCTGAAATTTAGTGATAGCTCTTCCACCCTGACTGATTAACGTATTCATTAATTTAGGGACTCTTTTCTACTGACCTTGATCTTGTCTTCGATTTTACGAGTAAAAAGATGAGTTGCCAAATAATATCATAAATATAGAAATATAGAGCCTTCCTTTGCGGTTTGTAAGGAAGCTCGCTGATGGTCAGTTGATTTGTACGCTTCCACGCCTTGAAAATGTGGAATTCTTCGGTTGAAACTGCGCTTTCAAGGTAATGCCTATGCTGACGGAGGAGTTACCTGTTTGACATAATACACGATCGCGTCTTTTGGCGATAGTACGAAGCACCCACCAAATGCGATCGCAGTATAATGTATAGCTAGATAGTATCAGGGTCAACGCCAAGCGATCGCAGTTGTTCCTTCAACCTTTCCACCTGCGACTCTGCTTGTCTTGCTTGTTCTTGGGCTTGTTCCCTCACCAATCTTTCCTGTTTCAGCGCCTCTGCCAACTCCTCTGGAATCAGCAACTTTTCTCCAGTGTCTTCTCGATAAAAACCAATCAGTTGTCCCTCTATTTGCAAGCGCAGTTGCAAAGGTTCACATCGACTATCTGTAATTGGCTCATACACCTCACCTCGCAGTCGATACCCTTGCAATTTCTCCTTAATCCACTCTCCCTTGGGATCAAATAACCAGTATTCGAGTACCCCTAACTGTTCATAGAGCGTCTTCTTGAAAC
Source organism: Nostoc cf. edaphicum LEGE 07299 (assembly GCF_015207245.1). Classification (GTDB taxonomy): domain Bacteria; phylum Cyanobacteriota; class Cyanobacteriia; order Cyanobacteriales; family Nostocaceae; genus Nostoc; species Nostoc edaphicum_B. Next base: position 2,878 of record NZ_JADEXF010000139.1, on the reverse strand, counting down.
CCGTGTCCTGGTTTTTAGTACCCTCGGAGGTCATTTCAAAGATTACTACAGGCACTTGTCCCTCTTCCCATATCTTGTAATTATCCCGTCCTCCAGGAGTGACATTAAAAATCACCATTACATCAGGAGCTACCCGTAACCTCGGAAAACCCTGAGCATAATAGAGAAACTGGTTACTCAAAACCGTTGCTTGCCGATCCAGCAAATATTGCCTCAATACTTCTAAAGTTGCCAGTAAAGCACATAGATGAGCATAACTTTCTGCCAAAGGTTCACCATCCGAGCTTGGATAAAAAACTTCTGTTGATTGAGAATTGGGTAAGAGGCTAGTCATAATTAGCCACCTGATTAAGAGGATGGGTGCATTTATATTATCTTAGAGATTTTCCCTAACATTTCTAAAACTGCCGAGTAAACAAAGGGAGCTGAGGGGAGGATTTCCTGCTCAGTTCCCAGTCCCCGACAATATTGTTCAAATACCAAACAAAATAGTCATATCAGGATACTTTTGTGAGGAATTATAGTTTTTTTTACCTTTTTGCCACAATGGCAATACTAAATAGCACAGCGATCGTTACATTAGAAGATATATAAATAAAAATCAACAATGATTTTTTTTCGTTCGCAGTTCACACAAAATCATGAGTGCAAGTACCATTATTTCCGATAATCCCTTACTCCAAGGCACTGGTTTACCTCCATTTACAGAGATTAAACCAGAACGAGTTGTACCAGCCTTCAATCAGTTGCTAGCAGAACTTGACCAGCAACTTGCCACCTTAGAGGCTAATGTACAGCCGACTTGGAGTGGTTTAGTAGAACCCTTAGAAAAGCTGACGGAACTGCTTACCTGGAGTTGGGGGGTGGTAAATCATTTAATGGGTGTTAAGAATAGCCCGGAACTGCGCGAAGCTCATGAAATCGTACAGCCACTAGTCGTACAATTTATCAACAAACTCGGTCAAAGCCAACCCATCTACAATGCTTTTAAGACACTCCGTAGCAGTGATAGTTGGGCAACTTTAGAATTAGCCCAACAGCGTATTGTAGAAGCCGCCATTCGAGATGCAGAACTTTCTGGTGTTGGCTTAAAAGGAGAGGCAAGAGACCGTTTCAACGCCATTCAGATGGAGTTGGCAGAACTTTCTACTAAATTCTCTAACCATGTACTTGATGCCACGAAAGCCTTTAGCTTAACCCTGACAACAAAAGCGGAAATTGACGGTTTACCACCAAGTTTGGTGAGTTTAGCCGCTCAAGCTGCACGAGCAGCAGGAGAAGAGAACGCCACACCAGAAAATGGTCCTTGGCGCATTACTTTAGACTTCCCCAGCTACGGCCCTTTCATGCAGCACAGTACCCGCCGAGATTTGCGTGAAAAGCTCTACAAAGCCCATATCACTCGCGCTTCTAGTGGCGATTTAGATAATAATCCGTTAATTGTGCGTATTTTGGAGTTACGGCAAGAACTCGCAGATATACTTGGCTTTAAGAGTTTTGCCGAGTTGAGTCTTGCAAGTAAAATGGCTCCTAATGTTGAGGCAGTCGAAGCACTATTAGAAGAACTACGCCAGGCCAGTTATGATGCTGCTGTCAAAGACTTAAAAGAACTCCAAGCTTTTGCTGCATCTTATGGAGAAGAATATCAAGATTTAAAACATTGGGACATCAGCTTTTGGGCAGAACGCCAACGAGAAGCAAAATTTGCCTTTACAGCTGAAGAATTGCGTCCCTATTTTCCCCTTCCCCAAGTGCTAGATGGCTTGTTTGGACTTGTTAAGCGGCTGTTTGGTGTTACAGTAACCCCTGCTGATGGTCAAGCCCCAATATGGCATGAAGATGTCCGTTATTTCCAAATAGCTGATGAAACTGGTTCTCCCATCGCTTATTTCTACTTAGACCCCTATAGCCGTCCAGCAGAAAAACGCGGTGGTGCTTGGATGGATGTATGCATCAATCGTGCCAAAACTGAAAATGGTGCAACTGCCATCCGGTTGCCTGTGGCTTATTTGATATGTAACCAAACTCCCCCTGTAGATGGCAAGCCGAGTTTGATGACTTTCTATGAAGTAGAGACTTTGTTCCACGAGTTTGGTCATGGATTGCATCACATGCTCACCAAGGTTGACTATGCTGGGGCCGCAGGCATCAATAATGTGGAATGGGATGCAGTGGAACTACCAAGTCAGTTTATGGAAAACTGGTGTTATGAGCGACCCACTTTGTTTGGCATGGCTAAACATTACGAAACTGGAGAAGCCCTACCAGAGCATTATTATCAAAAGCTGCTAGCGGCGCGTAATTATATGAGTGGTACTGGTATGTTACGGCAAATTCACCTTAGCAGTGTTGATTTAGAACTACACTACCGCTATCGTTCCGGTAGCAATGAAACTCCAGCAGATGTGCGTCATCGCATAGCTAAGACTACTACTGTTTTACCACCACTTCCAGAAGATTCAATATTGTGTTCTTTTGGGCACATTTTTGAGGGTGGTTACGCAGCAGGTTACTACAGTTATAAATGGGCTGAAGTCCTTAGTGCTGATGCTTTTGCTGCTTTTGAAGAAGCTGGGCTAGACAATGAGGAAGCTATAAAAGCTACAGGTCGGCGTTATCGGGATACGGTGCTAGCACTCGGTGGTAGCAAGCATCCAATGGAGGTGTTTAAAACTTTCCGGGGTCGTGAACCAAGCACGATCGCTTTGCTCAGGCACAATGGTTTAGTAAGTGCTGCTGCAAACTAAATAATACATCTGTGGAGATGTTGGAATACAACATCTCTACATCAATTTTTGCTTATACCAATTCAATTAATAATTGCAACACATCCTTGCGTAAAGACGCGATGAATCGCGTCTCTACAAGTGGTCTATTT
>NZ_JADEXF010000138.1 GCF_015207245.1 Nostoc cf. edaphicum LEGE 07299 | reverse complement strand
AGATACGGTTGATACCGAAATTGTTAGGCGCTTATGCCTATATTGATGAAAGTTATCACAAATTATACGACATGAATACTGAAATAATCTCTCTCAACTGTAGGACTGCAATTGCCCAAATATCTGGGTAAAAGAGTCATTTTACCGTTGAAAGAGAAAAAGTATTGATGTCTTTTTCAATTTTCTGTCAAGTGTTCCAATTACCCTGTTAAATTCATGGCTTTCACACAAGAACTTCAAGTGATTTTGTTTAAACCCCAAGGAAGCATAGATTTGGAAGGCGGTAAGGCTTTGAGCGAACAGATGGCTGGAGTAGTCCCTCAAGCTTATCAACTCTGGGTTATCGACCTAGCAGAAGTTAACTTCATGGACAGCTCTGGGTTAGTTCCTTTAGTAAAAGGCTTAAAAGCTGCACGTCAGAGTGGTTGCCGCTTGGTTCTATGCAACGTACAAGCTCCTGTACGGTTGATTTTGGAACTTACCCAACTCGATACAGTGTTTGAAATTTTCCACACTTACCAAGATATTTTTACCACCGTCAAAGATAACAGTCTGGTGCTAGCAGATTAACTAATAAATCTACCTAAAGAAGGATGGCGGAGTCAAGCAATATTTGCATTTTTTCATATTCTCTTTAAGATAACAGTCTGGTGCTAGCAGGCTGATTTTCTTTAATTGTCCAGAGAAGAATGTTGAGAGAAACTCATCTCTTTGAGCTAGGTAGTACAAATTGCATTATTGGAAGTCATCTACCTAAAGCAGTAAAGTCAGAAATTGCCAAAATTGATCAAAGCAAATGCAATTATTTGTGACACTCCCCAGCCTTTTAAATACAAGGTTATGCAAATTACTCTAAGCTAATTGTTTTATATACGGCGTAACTAGTGAAAGGAAGCAGGAGGTAAGAAAGGTTAGAATCTCAGCTTTGACGTTATTTCTAACTTTATAGTTATTTTTGCCTCGATCTACTACTTAGATGCCTCCAAGATGTTTCGATGCACCAATTTCTTACCTCTTAGATTCCACCATAATGATAATTTTAGGCATTCTGGGGAGTCGAAATATTAGTTTGTTCGGATGCTGGGCGGGGAAAATTTGGTAAATCAATACCGCTGTGACTAGCATTGCGAGTTTTGAGTGCTAAACGGTAACTCACACTTTGCAGTTCTGCTTGCAGTTGGCGGTTTTCCCGTTGTAGCATTGCTACCTTTTCTCTCACTGGCGTCATCCGCTCCTCAAACTTACGACGGTAAATTTGAGGCAACTCTTGTACTACTTGCTCCAACATCCGAGTGCGATCGGTAAGTTCTTGAACTGACTGTCGCAATTGGTAAATTTCGGAGTCACGAGTTGTAATTTGCTCTTGGTAGAAGGCCACCTGCTGTTCTACAGCTTGGAGTTGTTCTTGTAAAGCGTGTAACTGGGTCAGATCGCGCTCAAATTCCGGCTGCTGGGGCATAAAACTAGTGTTACCCTTTACCAGCCGGAAGAGTTCTTGAGATAGTTGTTGTACTAATTGATCGCGAAGTTGCAACTCCTGGCGTAGCTGCGATACTTCCGTCGAGAGAACTTGAATATTAGGTGTATCAGATTGGCTCACAGTAGCTTAAAGCTCCCATTCAGAATCTTGTCCACTCTTAGGTATAACTGCGGGAGTACTACCTTTGGCAAGTATTTGTTAATTTAGCATTCCCAAATAAGTCACGAAAAAAGAAAAAGACAAAATTTTATTGAATGGGAGTGGGGATTGGACATTTAGTTTCTTCCCTAGTTCCTAGTCCCCAGTCCTCAGTATCTTAAACTGTTGCAGGTGTTGCAGCTACTTTAGTGGGCTTTTCTTTTTCTTCTTTAGGGGGTTTTTCTTCTTCAATGTCCTGCTTAATTGTCAAATAGCGAATCACTTCTTCACTCAAACGCATGGCGCGTTCAAAGGGAGCGATCGCAGTTGCAGGTGCGCTGTAGTTTAACTGGATGTAGATGCCATCCCGGTGTTTTTTGATTTCGTAAGCCAGACGACGCTTACCACGATTTTGAATTTGGATTTCCTCAGCGCCTTGGTCGCGAAGCAAATTCTGATATTTCGTAACTGCTTGCTCTACCTGTTCCTCTCCGAGGTCAGGACGGAGGATGTACATTGTTTCGTAATTTGTAGTCATATTTTTCAGTTTCCTCATGGACAAAAGTGGCTGCTGATATTAATTTATACCTAATTTTTATTCAAAATTCCAGTATTAATCAACATCTGAAGCAACAAGGAACTATAATCTTACCAGTTTTCAATTTGAATCATTAGCCAAATCGCCGAAGTTTGGATTTTTTGGATGTCCCTAATGAAAACTAGGTTGGGAGGCAACCCCGATATTTCTTTAACAAGATCGATCGAGCTATCAGCTTCGCTAAGGGGTATCTTTCTTTAAGGGCGTCTTAATAGCGATCGCTTTTTTGCTCAAGACTCAATCGGTTCGCTAAACAGCTAACTGACGATTGCTACCTGCTCACAGCTTCTAATCGCAGAAAAAAGGATATTCATCAAGATTATGGCGCAGCGCTACGTGCGAATTCAAAATCCAGAAGGGCAGATTTACTATGGGTTACTACAGCTATCCCTGAATGTACAGGTGCTAGATGCTCCACCCTGGTTACAAGGACAACCTACTGATTTAACTTTGACACCAGAAAATTACCAAATTCTGGCTCCCTGCGCTCCCTCAAAAATTGTGGCCGTAGGTAAGAATTATGCAGATCATGCAGCTGAGATGGGAACTCCAGTACCTTCTGAGCCATTAATCTTTCTTAAGCCACCTACGTCGATCATTCCATCGGAGAGGGAAATTAAGTATCCTCCCCAGTCACATAGAGTTGACTATGAAGGAGAGTTAGCTCTAGTGATTGGCGATTACGCTTTTGAATGTACGCCAGAGGTAGCCCAAACCAAAATTTGGGGCTACACCATCGCCAATGACGTAACAGCACGGGATTTACAAAAACAGGATGGTCAATGGACGCGAGCCAAAGGTTTTGATACTTTCTGTCCCTTGGGGCCTTGGATTGTGCGGGAATTAAATCCAGGAGCGAGATTGCAGACTTTTGTGAATGACGATGCTAATCCAGTCCAATCTGCCTGTATCGATCAGATGGTATTTTCCCCCGATGTTTTAGTTTCCTATATCAGTCAGGTGATGACGCTACTCCCTGGTGATTTGGTGCTTACAGGTACGCCGGAAGGTGTAAGCGCTTTGCATCCAGGCGATCGCGTCCGCGTAGAAATTGAAGGTATCGGTCGCCTGGAAAACACCGTAGCGGCCCGTTAACTAACGTACTTGCATATACACTGCATCAGAAATCGCCGGAATTTCTGCATAACGTCCGCTCACAGACTGAATGACTGAATATGCGACTACTCCCACTATGCCAATAAAAATGGTTGTGGATAGAGTTTGGATTGCAAAACCACCAGAGGGAACTAGTCCTACAACATCAGTTAGGATGCTAAACAAAAAGATAATGATATCCAAAAGGATTGCTTGCATGGTGTTGAAACGAATAAAGTGACTAATTTTTTCGTTTCTTACTACCAGCAAAAATAAAGCAAAGAAAATAATCATTCCTGCATAACGCACGCCGTAGTAAATTCTCAACAATGGCAGAAGCGGCAGAAACAGTAGTTGTAATGGTGGAAACTCTGAGAGCAAATATCTACCAAATACAAAAACCTCAATTAGAGGAAGCAAATAAGGCAAGGAAGCAAAAATCCGATCTGAAACTGTTGTAGACCCGCGCCAAGACATTATGCGTTCTCCTGTGGTTAAATTTTTAATAGTTACTTGAGCTTAGGATAACGCAGTTGCTAGGTCTTGCTGAGAAATTCAACTATTCTATATGGGCGATGCGAAAGCCCATCATGCACTCATACTGGTCTGGCTGCTGTTGAGTAAGTTTGCGAATGGCTTGACCACAGCGCAGTTGACCCCCACGCCAACGGGGTTGACCGCTCCCGTCAGCGAGTAAACAAGACTGGCAAACTTGCTCAGGGGCAAGGATTTGCTCGTCCATTAAAATGACTAGCATCGAATCCCTCCTGTAAATTCTCATTGTCAACCCACATTTCACTCAGGGGAAGACGTGTTTTGTAGCGCTTCAAAGAGCCACTTCAGATAGATTGGATGCGTTTTACGTGGTTAAGTGTTGTGATTTGCGATGAGCTTTGCGCCTAACTTGGGCGATCGCAGAGGATACTTAAGAACCACATCCTACCTCTTTGCAGCAAAAATGTGGGCAATTACAATTCAATAACAATTCTCAAGTGAATTTAAATTTATTGTACGTTGTGTCTATTGCAAAATGGGAATTTTAGTAAAAAATAATACAAAAATTTTTGCGCTAAGTTGAGCAAAGACAACTAACGGTATCCATTGCATCCCTGTTAATTTAGCACTAGGATATGTCAAACTTAATATTCAGAAAACAACAAAAGCTTTACACACAAGCAACACGGCGACTTATTGAAATTCCCTTGAGGTGAGTAGTTAAAGGGTGAGAAGTCAAGTCAGTAAAACTGAGTTAACTTGATAGCCATTTAAGTGAGGCATTTCTAAAATACTGAGGTAAACTTGCAAGCAAGTTAATACACAATATTACTCAGCGGCTCGTCGGTCTGGGCATCACTTACAATGGAACACTGGCAATTTCTGATACAGAAACAAGGCGCTCGCTCGTGGCATATCCTAGAATCGCCAAATTTGGAAATCTTGGAAGGACAGTATAGAGTTTTGGCTCGTTCTAACCTTCTTAATACAGACGTGGAAGTGCGGGTAACTCACTCTTCAACTGAGGAAGTTCAACCAACGCGGCGAATTTTCAAGCGATCGCGTCGCACTAATTCAGAAGGCATAATGGCGGTAATTCCTTTTACCTACTTCCAACCGGGAGTTTGGGAGTTGCGTTGTTCCGGCGATTTGATGTCGGATCTGCTCGGTAAATCTTGGCAATACAGCGTGCAAGTGCAAGTCTTCTCGCTGTTAGCAGAGAGAGAGCCGAGGAAAAATTTAGGATCGAGTTCACCCGACGATCGCCCAGATGCTGTTTCTGACAAGTTGGAATCTAATGCTCCACCAGAAACTGTAATTGAGCTAGATAAAGCGATCGCAGTTTCTGAAGGACTGGCAATTACTACAGATAGCAACCTTGTTACCACTGTTGCGCCAGATGAAACGGAAAAAGATGAAGATATAGTTATCGATCAGCCTGTAAGTCCTGTATGGCTCAAAGGAGAGACGGCAGAGCAGATTTTACAAAATTTCATAGATTTAGCTTTACCCACCTCTGAACTGCTACCCAAAGATGAAAAAGTTACAGATTCTTCGGCAACACAACTACCGCCACCATTACTGCTAACTTTAAGTCAGGATAATTATATTGCTCGTTGGGGACAAGCTCTTATAATCAACGGGTACATAGAATTCCAAGAAAAGACAAATCTAGATTGGGATGAAACATTATCTCCAAAAAGCTTGCGGGCGCTTGAACTAGAAATTGAACTGCGATCGCCCAAAAACTTGAAAATCTTGACCAAAATACGCCAACCCTTATCAGATAAGGAGTTGCCCTTTAATATCAATACCTCAATTGATATTCCTGCTGATTGTGAATCCAAGCTAATTTTGGCAGATATCAGTTTGTATGGTAAATTTGCCGATGCCGGTGAAGTCATGCCGTTAGCCACCCAGTCCTTCACCGTTACAGCAGATGTAACAGAATTACTGGCAATCACAGCCGCAGCAAAATCCAGTACATATTTAAATAACCTCATAGCAACATCGGACTCATCTGCTGCTTTCACAGAAACAGAGACACCTGTTAGGCTCGATTTGAAACTATTAAATCTAGTCAAAACTCCAAAAACAGACCAGTCTCAGATAGTTCATCCATCTCCAAACACACCTTTACCAGCACAAATTAACTTGCAAGTTCTGCGAGAAGCCAACGTGCGGACATCTAAGCTCAAGAATTCAAGCATTTTGTTGCCTCAATTACCGAAACTGCCCCCTATTCAAAGTGATGTCAACATTCCCACAGATGTTGTTGCAGAACCACAGACACCAGAGGAGATTGTAGAAAAGGATGCTACTATAGCCACCATCAACTTGGAGCAGTTGGTCATCAAGCAACGTCGAATGCCAATACTTGAGACTACTTTGCCATACTTGAAACGCCTACAAGCTTCACCAAATGATGCCGAAGAAAAAGTAAAAAACAATGTTCTTCCAGATGCATTAGAAGTTAAAGCGGCTGAAGAATTGCCAAAGTTGGACGCAGGTGTGGCTGAAGATGAAAATACATCTAAATTAGTAGTAGATGATGCACAATTTCAGGGCAAATCGGTTGCTGAAGTCGTAGTCCCACAAAATACACAGTTTCAGGAAGAATCTGTTTCTGAAGTCGAAGTCTTCCAAAACGTACAATTCCAGGAAGAATCTGTTGCTGAAGTAGTAGCTCCCCAAAATGCACAATTAATTCCAACCGGAAGCCTTTATTCATCTCCCCTGCTCAGGAAGTGGATGCAGAGCCAAGGATACTCTTTGCCTGAATCTATCAACGATCTGCAACCTCAAGATTACAATAACTATGTTCCACCACAGCAGATACCCCTTCCTCCTAGTGCAGAAAATGCGAATAATGCGAATGTTGATGTTAACTTGCTGTTAGAGCTAGATGCCAACCCAGAGAATAATCTGAACGAAGGTTTGAGCAGTTCACAACTTCTTCTGACTGAAACGCCCAAGGGGCAAGAGACATGGGAAGAAAGTGAAGGGTTGGCTCCTGAACTGGAGAATTTTAGGGAAGATATAGACACAGCGCAGGAAATGGAACTAGGGATTGGAGAAAATACGGAAATAGAAAAAGTACTAGAAGAATCAACAATCTCATCGGCTCTGTTAACACAAGTACCACCCCCTCCTCCGCCGATAAGAATAAACATAGCGTCAGCTTGGTTGGCGCAAGAAATCGTTGTAGATGATACAGATACCGAACTGGAAGGCGATGCAAAGGAGAGTGACACCTTTGAAGAAAAGGAACAACCACTGTTATATTCATCTTCTTCCTTACCTCTAATTGCGGCAGCCATTGAGCCTTTGCCAACTCCACATTTGTATGTGCCAGAAGGTGAATTAATTGCTGGCAAGTCGGTCATAGTGCGCGTAGTACTGCCAGAAGTACCTCTGCAAGTTGTTGTCAAGTTATGGCTTGAAGATTATCAAACTCGCTACTTACTAGATGGCCCCCATTTGTTGACAAATTTACTTCCTAATGCATCGGGAGATTTGGAAGTGATGACACAATTAAACATTCCCTTTGGCTGTTTGGAAATTCGCTTAGGAGCGATCGCAATCGATCTTACAACTCAACAGGAAAGTCATAAAGTCACAATAGTGCGAACCGTGATTCCTCCAGACTTGCCAAGCTTGCAACTAGATGAACTCCTGGGTATGTAACTCAGGTATGAGAGGCATTGGGC
>NZ_JADEXF010000137.1 GCF_015207245.1 Nostoc cf. edaphicum LEGE 07299 | reverse complement strand
CAGCAAATCTACTCCCATTTTTCCTGCCTCCTAACTTCTCTTCAATAAAAAACGCAAATATACGCATTCCGACGCAATTTTCAGCGTTTCTATACGTATAAATGCGATAAAAGTAGAAACAATTCCAGCTTTATTTAATGGGCGTTGCTAAATCTAGGGATGAATGTCTCAGGCAAAGATGGAAAGGAAAATTTAATAAAATTATCCCCCATTTATGCAACATTATTTAATGCACTAATGCGATCGCACGTTTCGTCAACGCTTCAGCTGTCAATCCATTAAACGCCATCAACTCGCCAGCACTGGCTGTAGTTTCGCCACGTTTCCATGCAAAGGTATCACGCTTGGCTGTACTCCGTAACAAAATCGGTTCCAGCATACCCGCAGCACCACCTGTCACCGCAATTAACGCATCACCATCAAATAATTCGGCAAATGCTGCATCATCCAAGAAACCGCCTTCGGGTTCAGAACAGGTATCCCACGCAGTATCATGGCTACGGTACAATTGCCGAGGATTGATCACAGAAACAATCTTGGCACCAATACCTTCAGTTTCCAAGAAAGCAGCAGCTTCAAATACTGGCATTAATGTCATATCGCCAATTACAGCAAATACAACTTGTTTATCGCCAGCAACTTCATGTAATAGTACTGCACCATCGCGCAACCCTTGACGAGTTTGTTCTATAGTTGTGCGAATTTGTAACGGCGATTTACTTGCAGTAATCACAATTCCCTTATTCTTAGTTTTTAATGCCCAGTCATAACAGACTTGGATACTGTTAGCATCAGGGGGAAATAATGGGAAAACATTACCATTTCGCATCAACGAAGCAAAGTAAGCTTCAATTTCTGGACGTTGATGAGTCCAACCGTTGCGTCCTTGCTCTAATGCACCTGCTGTGAATAAAGTAATAGTCGAGGGTGTGGGACGGCGCAATTCTGCCATTGATTGGGTTACAGTTTGCCAAATTGGTAATCCGTTGATGGCAAAAGATTCGTAAGAACACCACAAAGTTCTCGCACCCATTAATGCTAAACCCGCAGCTAAACCGGCACAAGCATCTTCACTCAATGGTTCATAAACTTGTCCGTTTGGTGCTTGGTTATATAAGTCGTCGGTTGTCGGGTGGATAATCTTTAATGCTTGGTTGATGTTGGCAATTCCAGATGCTTCGTTACCATCGGCGTTGGTGACGAGGAAATTCCGATCTTTTTTTCCAACTATTCCTACCAATCGTCCCATTGCGGTTGTGGAAACTTTTGGTTCACCTCCAACTGCATATTCTTCTAAAGGTAATTCGCCTAAATCTGGTAATGGAAATTCAAATTCTGTCACCACAGTTTTTGCTGCTGGGCCACCACCGGCGCGTTCTGCATTTGTTCTAACTAATTGCCAAGCTTCCGCAGACAAAGCACGGGTTTGCAATGCACTAACAATATGCGGTGCATCCAGCGTATCTTTAGGATAAAGGTTGTGAGATTTCGCACCGCGCGCGTGGACTCCTGCACCTTTGAGTTGTTTAATAATGAAGACGGTAAGCTTACCACCCAGTGCCGATCGCGCTGCTTTATCTACACCCGAAAGTACTGCTTGAGTAAATTCTAGGCGTTTCTCAAAAGAAAAGGCGGTACTATCAACGTAATCTCCTGGCTGATTTTGATCGTCAAAATCTTTGGCATCCACTAACACCACTTCATCAAAACCGTTACCTTGCCAATATGCCTGCATCTGTTCGTTGGTTTTCAGGGAAACCATGCTGTGGTGTTCTTGGCTGTAACCGTTCCACACCAACACCGGTAAGAAGTTGGTGACAGCAGGGTAAGCAGTATGGAAGTGAGCGATCGCACTTACAATATAAGGCTCACCCAATCCACCATCACCAACTGTAAAGGGGAACAACTTATCTTTGTGCAACAGTGCAGCCGCCATTGCAAAGTGTTGCCCTTGTCCCAAAGGCCCCGCAGGTGCGAGAATACCGGGGATGTAACCGGAAAGGTGTCCTAATAAACCGTGCTTTTCTCGGAAGCGATCGCGCAATTGTTGGACTGTAAAAATTCCCATGTCCTCTAGCGAACGATCCAAGAACATGGCACTATAAAATCCGGGGGCGTGGTGTCCCACTTCGGTAATAATGTTCTTGTATCCCAGCATGACAAGAGATGCGTAAGCTTCCGCTTGGCTGGCGAATCCGCCGGGATGCCCAGAAGCTTTACTAGCAGTAACTTGTAAAGTCAGGTATCGTAAGGCATCGGCAGCAAGTAAAGTTTGATAGACAGCTGCTTTGTCTGTGGGAGATGCGATCGCTACTTTGCCCGACTCTATAGCAGGTGTTGCACCATAAGTTTCAAAATCTGGTAAAGCTTCACCAAAATATTGAATCCCTTCCGAAAAATTGGGAAGCGCTGAAGATGCCTTTGCGGAGATTGCAGTCATGCTGAGTACCTTTTGACGATTAAGTGAAACTGTCTGACTTTTCACGGTATCTGGGGAACCTCTCTTCTATTTCTCTCTCCTAAAAGGAGAGAGACTTTGAATTTTCCCCCTTCCCGCGACGAGTTGGGGGTTAGGGGGTTAGGTTTTTGGTGGACTTTTCCACATAACGTGAAAAGTCAGAACATACCGTGCCCTTATTTAAAAAGTTTTTCTACGTTTTATGTAGTAGTTAATCAATTTATTTAGTAAATCAAACATATCTGCTCATAGTATAAGAATAGAACCTAGTAATTTTAACCATTTAATGGTTCTCTGCTACTTTTTCTTTAGCCTATCCGGTTGTCTCGTTCCCTTAAGATTACGGTTTTTTTAGATAGCTTTGCCCTTAAAGCCCTAATCGCAGGTCTTATTATGAATTTAATCAATGACTTTTGCTTGGCAGTTGGGATACTCAAAGGTGTACAAGTACTCGTTGTAGACAACGATCGCGATAGTAGAGATTTGTATGCTTTTTTACTCGAAGATTTCAGCGCAAATGTGATTACCGCTGGTTCCATAAAGGAAGCTTTAGAAATCCTGAGTTGGTTCACACCCAACATTATTGTCTGTGAGATTAGGTTTTTAGGTGAAAGTATTTATACATTGCTAAATACATTGAATGCTATAGAGGCAGACAATGGTAAGCATATCCCAATCATTGTGGCTTCAACATCTGCCACAGGTACTTGTGACCAAATTCCAGATGTAGAGTTTGAAGAATATTTAGTTAAGCCATTCGACCTAGACGAATTTGTTTCTATAATTGTGAATCAAGTACAGGAAAATGTGGCGGAAAGTTTTTGCACCGAACTACTAGTTGCAAACTAGTAGGTAAGTTTAAGTATCTGCGTTGTTTAACCGCCTTGAAATAAATTTCTAGACTGCATAGCTAAAACCCTTGCTCAGGTTACAACTGTAGGCTAGACACAGCCTACAATATAAGCACATGGGTTTGAGCGAATGACAAGCTGTGCCCACAAAAATTACAAATATACTTATTCATCCACCTTTGAACTCCGTTCATCCACCTTTGAACTGGATGAATCCATATCAGAACTCCGTTCATCCACCTTTGAACTGGATGAATCCATATCAGAACTCCGTTCATCCACCTTTGAACTGGATGAATCCATATCAGAACTCCGTTCATCCACCTTTGAATCTCAAACCATTCCCCAGTCTCCAGCCCATGATCCCCAATTGCGATAAACTGTCTCAAATGGGGAGGGGTAATAATGAGCAGCATCACCAACCATCGCCGCGATCGCAGGTTTGGAATTAAAATAACAAAGCTGTTTTCAGGTTGGCAGCAAGTATTTGGAGAAGCACGCACCCGGATTTTGCTCTGGTACTTGCTGATTTTGGGGATAACATTTCTCATCGCCATTCCTGCCTTTCGCTATAAGCTCTACCACCGCATTGATGAGCGGGTTCGTCAAGATATGGTAGAAGACATGGCAGCTTTCAATGCCTTAATTAAAGGTGAAACCTTTGCTACAGAGGATGTGCTGACTGAGGACGATCCAGAAGACGTAATAATTGGCCCAGAGAAATTGAAATGGTTGCTGGCTGGAAAAAAACAAATTGCTCCTCCCACTTTCAAAGAAGATTTGATTAAGCTTTTTAGAGCTTATCTGTTATATCGACTACCAGAGGATGACTCTTATTTCATCACCTTCCTTGATGGGAAATTTTATAAATCTAGCCCTAGAGCGCGTTCCAAACCACTTGCCAAGGACTCACCACTCATGCAACGGTGGGTAAAACAAACTAAATCAGAACAGGGAGAAAAAGAATTTTCTGACCCGGATCTTAGTAAAATCCTTTACATGGTGGAACCGATTAAAATTAATGGACAAACGCAAGGTGTCTTTGTTGTTGCCCATAATACAGATGGTGAGCGGGCAGAGGCACTGGAAGCAGTTTCCGTAATTATTGAAGTTTCTAGTTTAGTGTTTGTGGTGTCATTGATTCTGGCATGGTTGGCGGCGGGACGGGTGCTAGCTCCTCTACGGACAATTACTACCACTGCCCATGCAATTAGTGAGTCAGATTTAACTCCTAATAATTTATCACCAATCGAGATTAAGACAGCACAAGCTCAATTATTCAATTTTATGCATGGCTCGTCGGTTTTTTTGATGGATGACTTTCTCAATGACATCAGCAAGCTTGTGAAAGTTACAGCCAAGGAGTATCAGCAAGCAAAACAGGAACTACAAACGGCGGAAAAATTACGCTTATATATTATCGTCGGTAGCCAGTCACTATCAATTGCGATCGCCACATTACTAGCAATTTACACCAGCCGCGCTATTGCTCGTCCCATTCAAGCTGTTACCCATATTGCCCAACAGGTTACAGAAGAATCTAACTTCGATTTACAAGCACCCGTCACGACTAATGATGAAGTTGGCATTTTAGCTACTTCCCTCAATCGTCTTATCCAGGAAGTTCAGCAACTCATAAAAGCTCAAAAGGATAGTAACGAACAGCTAGAAGTATATAGCCAGATTCTAGAAAAGAAAGTGCGCGAACGGACGCAGGAGTTAGATGAAAAAAATCAACGCTTAGAATTGGCGTTAGCAAAACTGCGTCACACCCAAGCACAAGTCGTGGAAAATGAGCAAGATAACTAGGGATTACCCACATTTTTGTAACAGGGGAAATATCCGGTTCTCCCCCAAGGCATGGGGGGAGTTATATTATGTCCGGTTAATTAGTTATAACCGTCTCTAAAACTAACAAGGCTATCAGGAACTGCTAACCAAACTATACTGCTTAGTTGATTTCTGCAACGAGTTAGCTCTGATTGCGCGGAACATCCCAAATCGGCACAGACCAGCACTGAATGCTAGCCGCATCAGTAAAAGGGTAGGTACTTCTCGCAGAGATTTAATAAAACCAGATAGACCAAAACGCACCAATCCCTCTGGTCGAGTCACTCCTTGCCAGATGGAATCTAGCCAAGAAGGAAGTGTTTGCTTCGTCCAGTCTGTCGTTATCACTTCCCCCTCGACTAATCCCGTTGCTGCTAAAAGCTCACAAAAGCCTTCAATACTGGAAAAAGCGGGATGCGACCACTGATCTAATAGTTGCCGCATTACCCGTTTCTCCCAAAAATTGAGCGGTTTTTGGCGATCGTCTCTCTGATTCCAGTCGGCTAAAACCATGACTCCACCGGGTTTTAGCACCCGTATCAACTCTCTGGCAAAAATGGCTTTATCTGGCATGTGTGGCCCGGCTTCAATCGACCAAACTACATCAAAACTAGCATCTGGGAAAGAAAGTGCCATAGCATCATCCACAAGAAACTGCACATCGAGTCCCTCTTGGGTTAACTGCTGGGCGCGTTGGACTTGTTGGGGACTAATGGTAATACCTGTGACTGCAAAACCGTAATCTCGTGCCAAGATGCGACTGCTACCTCCAATTCCACAGCCAACATCTAAGACAGTAGTGCCACGGGGTAATTTATCTAAACCACCCCAACGTACCATTTCATGCACAAAGTCAGATTTAGCAGTGAGAAAATCCTTTCGTTGTGGTGGCGAACCATAATGACCTAAGTGGATATGTTCACCCCAGTAGAATTCCAAAATACCGTCTTCAGTCCATTCATCATAGGAATTGGCTACGGAGTTAGATGATTGATAAGGCCTCGCAGTAATTAGATACAACGCTAGCAAGAGCGTCATTAGTGCCAAAAAAACTCCCAGCGTCGAAAAAAGCCAACTCATGGAAATAAAACCTTAATCTTTTCTAACAAGTTTATCCAATTGTTAGACTGCAAGCTGTCCAATTTTCTCACCGAAGCAGTGTTGAGTTAGCGATGTTAAAACCATTCATACAAATGGAGGGTTTTGAAACCTAAACTTTCAGTTACCCTAAAGTTAGTTGCCTAATTAATATTGATTGTTCCATAACATAGAATAGATGACTGAACAAACTTCTAGAATTTGTATCCTTGGTGGAGGCTTTGGTGGTCTCTACACAGCCCTGCGGTTAAGCCAATTACCTTGGGAATCTACACAAAAACCCGAAATTGTTCTGGTAGATCAAAGCGATCGCTTCCTATTCTCTCCTTTACTTTACGAATTACTGACTGGCGAACTGCAAACCTGGGAAATTGCCCCACCCTTTGAAGAACTTTTACAAGGCACAGGGGTGCGTTTTTATCAAGGTGTTGTGTCTGGAATTGACATCGACCAGCAACGGGTAAATATTCAAGAAGGCCCGGAAATCCCTTATGACCGATTAGTGCTGGCGCTAGGAGGTGAGACACCGCTAGATTTAGTCCCTGGTGCGGCAGCCTACGCCTACACATTCCGCACCATCTCTGATGCCTATCGTTTAGAAGAACGCCTGCGATTTTTAGAAGAATCGGATGCTGATAAAATTCGGGTAGCGATCGTTGGGGCTGGCTACAGTGGTGTAGAGTTAGCCTGTAAATTAGCCGACAGACTAGGAGAAAGAGGACGCTTTCGGATTGTTGAAATCGCCGACCAAATTTTGCGAACTTCCCCAGAGTTTAATCGGGAAGCAGCAAAGAAAGCAATAGATGCCCGTGGTGTATTTCTTGACTTAGAAACCAAAGTCGAATCAATCGAGCAAAATAGCATTTCCCTAGAGTACAAAAACCAGCTAGATACGATTCCCGTGGATTTGGTAATTTGGACTGTAGGAACTAGGGTTGCGCCCGTAGTAAAATCTCTTCCTCTCAAGCAAAATCAGCGCGGTCAAATCACCACTACATCCAATCTGCAAGTCCTCGATCATCCAGAAATCTTTGCCTTGGGAGATTTAGCGGACTGTCATGATGCTGAAGGACAGCAAGTCCCCGCTACGGCACAAGCGGCTTTTCAGCAAGCTGATTATACTGCTTGGAATATCTGGGCAACTCTGACTAATCGCCCCCTCCTTCCTTTCCACTACCAACAGTTAGGAGAAATGATGGCATTAGGAATAGACAACGCTACTCTTACTGGTTTGGGAATTAAACTAGATGGCCCCTTGGCATACGTCGCCCGCCGTGCTG
>NZ_JADEXF010000136.1 GCF_015207245.1 Nostoc cf. edaphicum LEGE 07299 | reverse complement strand
GTCTACCGAGTAATGGTGAACTGATATATGACAATACATTCTGCACAAGGAGGTGAGATACAAATGTCACCATCAAAATATTCTCGACTGATTCATTTTTTGCAAGAAGATTTGGCGATTTCCACAGCATCACTAGCAGTGGCGCTTCGTCATCGGGAGCAAGACCCAGGCCCTTTGGCAATGATTCTTTGGCAATATGGGTTGATTACTCTAGAGCAATTAGAACAAATTTATGATTGGCTGGAGACGGCGTAGATTATACCAATTTTGGATTGGAGATTTTAGACTTTGGATTAAAAATTTTTACCAAATGCCTATTAGCAGAATCCTAAACAATATTATTGATGCCAATTTGGTATGATACTAAGTTGCCAAAGTTATTCTTGTTTGGTGTCAAAGATACAGTGCGACTTTTTTCAAAGCAAATAATACTATCTAGGGCAACTGGGTGTCATTTAGGAGAATTGAGGTATGCCACATCAACTCTACCTTATGCAAAGGTTGAGATATAGCTCTCTTGACTCTGACGGTTTCTACTCTATATACAAATTAAAAGAGCGAGTTGATAATTTAACTCGCTCTTTTGATTTAGTACTCAGGACTGAGTAAACACTTTAACTGCTGCTGCTATACCAGAACCAGGAGTAAAGTCTTCGTAGCCAAGTTCTGTGAGGGTAACTTCTAAGGATGCTATGCAGCTAAGGATATCGCGATCGCTCACAAAACCCAAGTGACCAATACGGAAAATCTTATTGCTCAAATGGTCTTGACCACCAGCAAGGGCAATATCAAAGCGTTTTTTCATCAATGACCGAATCTTATCCGGTTCAATTCCTTGTGGTGCTACAGCTGTAATCGCCGGACTAGCGGAATTATCTGCTGCAAGCAGGGGTAAATTTAACCCTTTTATGGCGGCGCGGGTGGCATTTTTCAGCCGTTCATGTCGAGCAAATACTGATTCCAAGCCTTCCTCTTTCATGATTCGCAACGTGGTGTGTAACGCTACGATCAAGTTCACAGGGGGAGTAAATGGAGTTGTATTTTTGGCTGTGGCTTTGCGATATTTGCCTAAATCCAAATAATATTTCGGTAGCTTCGCAGTTTTATAAGCTTCCCAAGCTTTGGCACTGACAGAGACAAAACCCAATCCCGGTGGAATCATATAACCTTTTTGGGAACCGGAGGCGACTATATCCAAACCCCAAGCATCCACAGGTAGATTGAATGCACCCAAGCTCGTGACGGCATCAACGATAATTAAAGCTTCACCGTGTTCTTTAACGTGGCGGTTGATTGTTTCTAGGTCATTCAACACACCCGTCGAGGTTTCGCTATGGGTAATGATTACAGCTTTGATTTGCTTTTGAGTATCTGCTTGGAGTTTTTCCGCAAATACTGCGGGGTCTAAGGGTTTTCCCCATTCCACCTTAACTTCTTCTACATTCAAACCGTAGGCTTGGCCAACTTCTACCCAGCGTTCGCCAAATTTACCATTAGAACCAACTAAAATGCGATCGCCTGGAGAAAGAAAATTAATTATTCCCGCTTCTACAGCACCCGTACCACTGACATTCAGCGTCAGCACATCACTTTGAGTTTGGTGCAGCCACTTGAGATTTTCTGTCACCTCTGCCAATATGTTGCTAAATTCACTAGTACGGTGCCCAATCGGATGCTTGGCTAATGCCAGTAAGGCAGCTTCTGGCACCGGTGTAGGGCCTGGAATCATCAGCATCAGCTTATCGTTCATGTGTCTATCCTAAAAGTCAAATAAAAGTCAAAATTGTGGAAAGTTGGTTAAATCTGATAGCAAATCCTAGATATTCATCTATACATTCCACTCAGATTGTCACCAGCTTTGTTGTATATTTTCCAAATTCATAGGAAAAGTATCGTGGGAGTTAACGATCGGTCAGCTTGACCTTTGCAATTTATACCAGACTCCAACTCAGATAAAACCTTTGTTCCAGGCAATCTTACCACACACCTAGACGCCAGGTTAAGGTGTCTGCTCATAGGCAAACAGCTATTTTAGCCAAGCATGAAACATCTATCTAGATGAGGCATAGGTACGATAAATTATTAAAATCTACCCATAATCCACCTCAGTTGTTTTTATAGAAAAGCGCGAAATCGTTTTGAGCATCGCGGTAATTGTCGGTGAAAAAGTTGTGTTTTGCTTCCATGAAAGAAGTAACCTCCTACACTATACGGAAGAATTGGATGTCACCGTTTGCTAAGAGATAGAAAATACCCAACCCAAAATTTTCAATCTATTTGTGTCAAAGATTTGTTCTTGGGTTTCCATTGTCTAAAAAATACCTTCATCTATGATTTATTTTTAAGTCAAAATCGCTTTGATGCCAATATCCAAGCCTTTTCTGGCTGATTTGATAGCGACTAATTTGACGCAGAAGTTGAGATATCTATGCTACTAATTGCTGCACTTTTTGATACTGCACTTAGTGGTAAGCGATGCCGACGGCAGGCTACGCCTATGCTAATAAACTATAAGTTTTTATAC
Organism: Nostoc cf. edaphicum LEGE 07299; assembly: GCF_015207245.1. Taxonomy (GTDB): domain Bacteria; phylum Cyanobacteriota; class Cyanobacteriia; order Cyanobacteriales; family Nostocaceae; genus Nostoc; species Nostoc edaphicum_B. Next base: position 4,993 of record NZ_JADEXF010000136.1, on the reverse strand, counting down.
TATACTTACAAAATTGCTACAATCGTGCTTAGTCTCCTTAGTTACTATTCACGGTGAGTCGTTTTTAACTAGTGTTCAGTTCATAAACTGTCACTCACTAGATCCCCGGTATTCTTGTAAAAGAGATATTCTTAGTTAGTGCAAGGAGTGATACCATTTCACCACATGTTTGTCACAAGTTATCCCCGTAATACTCTCTCCTCAGGGAGTGTTGCAGATTTCAAATGTTGCATCAAACGAGTGAGTTGGTATAAGCTTTTACGGAAAAGCGCTTGAGTGAGCAAAACTCTCAAGCGCTTTTTTGTGTATAAATAAAACAGTCCTACTCTCTGGACAATAATTTCAAATGTTTCTGAATACACATATAGTGGAGAAGGAAACTACTGCTATAAAAATTGTTGCAACATATACTTGACGACTTTAGCATTTGCGCGTTCCATCAAAAGGTTTCTAAGTTACTGGACGTACCACACAAATTAGTTTTCCTTGCAAAGGTTCTTCTGTTGCCACAGCCTCATCTATCCGTGCTGCAAATTGTTCCCAATTACGATTATTCGTGCAAACAAAAATACCGAAGTGGTTAGAATCACGACGATGCAAACGGATAAAATCAACTCTGTTGATAGTTAATATTGAGCGTTCTTGACTTATGGCAAATGCTAGCACTTCCTCATCAGGTATACCTTGGTCTGCATTTTCTGCCTCTTGAACTGTCAAAACATCATGTCCCAAAGCGCGTAATAATTTCACAACTGGAAAGAGAAACTGCTCATCTGCGTAAAACCGTGCCATCGATTAGGCTACCTCATTACGCTCAATTGCCAATTCGATTTCATCGGGATGAGCTTCTGCATATACCCAAGCATTAGCTAAATCTGTAGCTGTAATAGTTGGATAGCTCGTCAAAAGGTCAGCATCACTATATCCAAGACGGCGAGCTTCCACAAGTACCCAAACAGGAATACGAGTTTTAGCGATGCAAGCCTCTCCACCACAGACTCTAGGAGTTTTTTCAATTCCTTGCCAATGGTTGCCGAGACTTTGAGCCAATAACTGTATAGCCTGCAATTTTTCACCAGGACTGAGGGCAAGAAGTTGTTGTTCTAACTCTTTGAGTGTCACGGATGTAAATCCTCTGGTGTTTTGTCAGGCTATATTTACAGTTTTATCGATTGCTAAGTACAACATTTAATTAATTCATAGCGAATTCTCTGCGTACCTCTGCGCTTCCCTCTGCGCCACTTTGCGTTAAAATTCCAACCCTCAATTCGCCACGATTTTACACAAAACTGTATTTAGCTAACTACAAAATTCACCAACTTTCCAGGCACGACAATTACCTTTTTAATCTCCTTACCTTCGATGTAACGTTGGGCAATTTCTGATTCACGGGCATATTTCTCCAACGCTGCTTTATCTGCTTGTGCTGGTACTTGAATCGAGCCGCGAGTTTTGCCCATAATTTGAATTACTAAAGTAATTTCATCAGCTACCAAAGCAGCCGGGTCAAATGACGGCCAAGTTTGAGTGTGAACTGAATTACTTTCACCCAATAAATGCCACAATTCATCAGCAATGTGTGGTGCAAAGGGTGCTAGTAATACCACCAAAGTCCGAATACTTTCTGCGTAAATTGGTGAATTTTTGCCGTCAGCATCAGTTAGGGCGTTGCTCAACTTCATCAATTCTGAAATAGCTGTGTTGAATTGATATTCGTCTTCCACGTCTTCTGTCACTGCTTGAATCGCTGTGTGAATCGCCCGCCGCAATTCTTTTTCTGCTTTAGTTAAATCAGATTGGGCTTTTTTACGGGATACCCCAGCCGCAATATAATCTGTCACCAAACGCCAAACCCGATTTAAAAAGCGGAATTGTCCTTCCACGTCGGCTTCATCCCATTCCAAATCTTTTTCTGGCGGCGCTTTGAACAAGATGAACATCCGCGCTGTATCTACACCATATTTGGAAATTACATCTTCTGGCGCTACACCGTTGCCCTTTGATTTAGACATGGTGGCATAGAGACGTTGCAACGGTTCACCTGTCTGGGGGTCGCGCGGGTCGGCTGAATTTACCAGATTAGAAGGAATCCATTTATCTTTACCACCCTTATTAGGATTTAGATAAGTTAAACCCTGCACCATACCTTGCGTTAACAGGCGTTGGAAAGGTTCGTCAAAATTTAACAAGCCTCTGTCACGCAGAACCTTAGTAAAGAACCGCGAATACAACAAATGTAAAATCGCGTGTTCAATCCCACCCACATACTGGTCAACTGGCATCCAGTCGTTTATTTTACTAGAATCGAAAACTTGTTGTTCATTCTTAGCGTCAGGGAAGCGTAAGTAATACCACGAGGAATCAATAAAAGTATCCATCGTGTCGGTTTCCCGCTTCGCTGGAGTGCCACAAGTCGGACAAGGCACATTTACCCAGCTTTCCAACTGAGTTAAAGGTGAACCGCCACGTCCAGTAAATTCCACCTCTTCTGGCAACTGCACTGGCAAATCTTTATCAGGAACTGGTACTATCCCACAGTTGGGACAGTGAATTACAGGTATCGGTGCGCCCCAGTAACGCTGCCGCGAAATTAACCAATCCCGCAAGCGATATTGCACCCGCACTTTACCAAAACCTTGTTTTTCGGCGTATTCAATTATTGCTTGTTTAGCATCTGTGGAAGACATACCAGTAAAAGCCCCAGAATTAATTAAAATTCCTGGTTCAGTATATGCATGGTTATATTCAATTTGGATGAGTTGAGTGACTTCATCCACCTCTGATGTTGGAGTCAAGTCAAAACCTGCAACATCATCTGAGGAAACGATGACAAAATCAGTCGGCAAATCGTAATTTTTGGCAAACTTAAAATCCCGAACATCGTGTGCTGGTACACCCATCACGGCTCCAGTACCATACTCATACAGTACATAGTCAGCAATCCAAATCGGCACTTTTTCCCCTGTAAATGGGTTAATTGCCTTACCACCTGTGGGGATACCCTGCTTCGGTTTATCTTCAGCGGTACGTTCCAACTCACTTTGATGGGAAACCTCTTTAATCAAGGCTTCTACTGCTGCTTGTTGTTCTTTTGTGGTGACGCGTTTTGTTAAAGGATGTTCTGGTGCTAATACCAAGTAGCTGACACCATAAACGGTATCTGGGCGTGTGGTGTACACGCCAATTTTTTCATCTATCCCAATGATGGGAAATTCCAAGTAAGCACCTGTAGATTTGCCAATCCAGTTTGCCTGCATTGACGTGACCCGTTCCGGCCAACCTGTCAATTTATGTAAGTCATTGAGCAATTCTTCGGCGTAGTCGGTAATCTTGAAAAACCACTGGCGTAATAATTTGCGCTCAACTATTGCCCCACTCCGCCAAGAACGTCCTTCGTTATCAACTTGCTCATTTGCCAGTACAGTTTGATCGATAGGGTCCCAGTTTACAGCTGCTTCTTTTTGATAAGCTAACCCTGCTTGCAAAAACTGCAAGAAAATCCATTGTGTCCACTTGTAATAATCTGGCGAACAGGTAGCAAGTTCGCATTCCCAATCAATGGATAAACCAAGACGCTGCAATTGTTGCCGCATCTGAGCCATATTCTGATAAGTCCAGTTTGCTGGCGGTACACCACGGTCAATGGCGGCGTTTTCTGCTGGCAAGCCAAAGGCATCCCAACCCATTGGGTGTATTACCCGATACCCTTGCATTCGCTTGAGGCGGGCAATCACATCGGTAATTGTATAATTACGGACGTGACCCATGTGTAGGCTGCCCGATGGATAAGGGAACATGGAAAGAGCGTAGAATTTTGGCTTATTGCTAACTGTCGGTGTTTTATCTAAGCCAAGTTCCACCCATGTTTTTTGCCATTTTTCCTCAATCGCTGCTGGGTTATATCTAGATAAAGAAAAATTAGTGCTTTCAGCCATCTTTATTTCTATAATGAATGCTCAAATAATACTCGAAACACTTGTTTTCAGCATTTTAACCTGAACTATAAGTCTATTTTCGTATCAAGGAACAATGCTCAACAAATGCTCACTTCCTTGTCATTATCTTTCTATCTCCTTTAGTTGCCTAAAGTTATTGAAATAGTATTTTAAATCTACCACAATGCTTACACCATAATAATCCTAGCTATTTTTCTGTATAATTTATCCATTTTTACTATTCTCATTGCCTTACCACTAGCCGCTTAAAGGGCATTTTAGATACAAATCAGAGTATCTCTAACCATTATGAACAGACAGAAAAAATCCCCTACAGTAGAGGATGCCATAAAGTACCATAATATCAGTTAGTTATTGTCTGTGTTTCTAAATCCCATCAACAAGAATGATTAATTACCCTGAAAGTTAAATTGATTCTTGGTTTAACCCGCTTCGATGTCTTGGGGATTTGATGCTGCCAAAAATGCTGTGTTGCACCTGCCATGAGAAGGAAGCTGCCATCTATTAACTCAATTTCTGTTTTTAAATCCTGATTATGTTTATGCCTAAACATAAACCTTCTTGCTCCGCCAAAGCTAACAGAACCAATTACTGGATTATTCCCTAGCTCTGGTTCAGCATCTGTGTGCCAGGAAATTCCATCGTTTCCATCTCGGTAAAGATTCAGTAAGACGCTGTTAAAGTTAACTTTTGCAATCTCGTCAACTTTCTCTTTTACTTTTAGCAGCGTAGGTATCCAAGGTTCTGGATCAAGATGAATACCTGAGAATTTATATGATATATTTCTATTTCCATACCAAGCAGTTTTTCTTGGTAAGTTTACCTCCTTACCATAAATCTTCATCTTGTCTTGTCGCCATTTTATTTCGTTAAGCAAGGTTTGAAAAAGCTCATCGCTTTCTTGCTGATTGAAAAAATTTCGATAGAAAGTAACCTCTGCATCTGGCATAGATAAAACTTCTTTATCCCTACTCTCAATTGACTCATCTACAACGGAGTCAAACCCGGAAAATAAGTCTCCCTGAATTGCATTACTA
>NZ_JADEXF010000135.1 GCF_015207245.1 Nostoc cf. edaphicum LEGE 07299 | reverse complement strand
GCTTGCATTCGTTTTAAACTATCCTGTTTCGATTCTCCAACGGCGGAGAGTTAAACGCAGCCATGCAGTAGCATTAGTTTTTATATTAGCATTGGTAATTGTTGTGGCTTTGGGTATCACTTTAGTGCCCATTGTTTTAGAGCAATTTAATGAAATGGTTAAAGTCTTTCCTCAATGGATTGATTCTAGCGAAGAAAAACTTCAGATTCTCAATCATTGGTTTTTTCAACATAAATTAAATGTAAATTTAAGTCAGTTATTAGCACAAATTACTGACCAATTACCTAATGAAATAGAGTTTATTTCAGATAAACTTTTAAGCATTATCATAGATACAATTGATAGTATTTCTGAGGCGTTAATCACAGTAGTGCTAACTTTTTACTTGTTGTTGGATGGCCCAATAATTTGGGAGGCAATATTTAAAAAGTTACCTGGAAATCTTGCCCAACAGATAAGCCAGTCTATTCAGCAAAACTTCCAAAACTACTTAATTGGTCAAGGAACTTTGGCTTTGTTAATGGGTGTTTCTCTAACATTATTATTTTTAGCTTTTCAAGTCCAGTTTGGTTTACTCTTTGGCTTGGGAGTTGGACTTTTGAGCTTAATTCCCTTTGGCGATGTCGTCAGTCTGGTTTTAATAACTTTAATCATAGCGTCACATGACTTTTGGCTAGCAGCTAAGGTTTTTGCGGTAGCTGTTGTTATCGATCAGTTAATCGATCAGGCGATCGCACCACGTCTTTTAGGCAAATTTACTGGTATTCGACCAATATGGGTATTAATTGCTTTGCTTGTAGGAACCAATGTTGGTGGAGTCTTGGGTTTACTAGTTGCGGTACCTGTAGCTGGTTTTATCAAAGATGTAGCAGATGGTTTTTCTAAATCTACTAATTCTGATAACCTGGGTGAGGGTGAAGCAGGATCGGAATTGTTGATAGAAGAATCAATATCGCAATGAGTTTTGGATAAAAATTGCCATCTCTACTGTTAAAAGTAAGTAGCAACGGTGTCATTTAGGTCGTATTCACTCAAGTCAACCTCATTCCCAAACCTCGTAAATTGGCTAAGGAATTGATATGGACAAATTGCCCCCAAAACAGTTAGTCAAAAACATTTATCAGGAACTACTGCCTAGATTACAGATTGAAAGTGTCAATCCCTGCGATCCAATTAAGGTAAGCTATCTTCCACAACCTTGGCGGCTGCTTGGTAAAGGAAATTACGCCGTAGTAGTTTATCACCCCGATTACCCTGACTATGTAGTTAAGATTTATGCCCCAGGACGGACAGGTTTTGAAGAGGAAGTAGAAGTTTACCATCGTCTAGGTTATCATCCAGCGTTTTCTGAGTGTTTGTACGCCAAGGATGGGTTTTTAGTCTTGAAACGGCTTTATGGAACAACCCTCTACGATTGTATGCACTTTGGTTTACTAATTCCCAAGCAGGTAATAAAGGACATTGATGAAGCTCTTGACTATGCCCGAAGTCGTGGACTCCACCCTCATGATGTCCACGGGCGTAATGTCATGATGTACCAAGGTAGAGGATTAGTCGTAGACATATCAGATTTCCTGCATCAAGAACCTTGCTCAAAGTGGAATAACCTAAAAAAGGCTTACTACTGGTTATATCTGCCCGTGTTTTACCCACTTCGACTGCGCGTACCATACTTTCTCTTAGATATCGTCCGCAAATGTTATCGCTTGGGAACTTATGTTAAAAATTTTTGTTGCCAACTATCCCTAAGATTAACTAATATTAAGTATTTAAATAAATATTTAAAACGTTAAGAGCGATCGCCAGAAAATTTTGTGCTGTCCAATTTTTGCCTATTTTGGCACTTTCGTCATCAACACTTCGTTGATAAATTTTATTGTTGCTCCTAGTATTAATTAAAATGCTGACAGTGGTCTAAGAGCTTTTATCAATATAAGCACTCAAAAATACTAGTTGGTTTACCATCTCCTCAGCCGAACGAGTAGCAACCAACTTGAGCAACCCTTGTAACTGTTGCCCTACGGAATAGCGTTGTTGCTGCAACAAGATAATGCCAGCATGATTTCTTTCTGTGGCTAAAAACTCGTTATGTAAGCAGCAAAAGTCTCTTCGGTTGTAGCTATAGATAACACGCCCTTGCTCTGTTGCCCAAATTAGCTGCTCATCATCAGAATAGCTCTGCCTGCTCACATCGGCCACTGTCAGAACATCCAAGTTTGCATTACAGAAAGCTTTGATTAGGGACTTCTCAACACTGTCCTCATCTAAATACAAACGAATTTGGCTCACTGTCTCTTCGCCGTGTACTCAGCTTCCAAACGGTCGTATTCTTCAATTTCTGCGGCAATCTCCGTGTCAATTACTTCCTGGTTAGCATAGTAGTAAGCTAGCGCTGCATAAACTTGTGCCAACATTAGCTGTGGTCTTTGGACAACTATCTCTTCCGGTTTCATGCCTGCGTTGAAATCGATCGCAATATTATGTACCGTAATCCGGTGTCCCGCAATCCGAGGGCGACCACCACAAGTTCCGAGTGTGCTGACAATCAGCGTACCAATGTCGGTAATTGTTTGCATAGCTTGTTTACCCACTCAGTGCTGAGTGCTGAGTGCTGAGTAAATTTAAGAAGTACTCAGTACTTCCGCACAGGGCGTAAAAGCCCCGCAAGAGTGTGGGCGGAATCTTCTTATAGAGAGAAGGTTGATACCCGCAAGAGTGTGGGCGGTCTTTCAACTCAGCACTCAGCACTTGGAACTCAGAACTCTTCATTAAATTTTGCTCTCATAGACAACTGAGCAATTTTAAACTTCTTCTAATCTAGAAATATAAATATCCAGTTGTTTTTTTAGCTACCTACAGCAAAATAAAACATTTATCCCTAATAATTAGGAGTCTACCATTAATCCCAGAATACCAAATATCCTGCCTGCATTGAAGACGATAGACTTTTTATAAGAGTAATTTTTGCAAAAACTCGAATTTTCTAACATTTCAAAGCAGGTATGGGGCAATGGTGCGATTAAAACTGTGGCAGTGGGTAGTCTTAGCAATCCCGATCGCGTTTATCATCATTTTCTTACTGGTGTCCGCCGGTTCACAAATTCATGCGTGGGGCATTAATTGGATTTGGGGTGTATTCACCGTTTTATTTGTTGGTTGGCGTTGGCTGCTAGTCAAATGGACTCAACCAGCTGTTAACCAAGTAGAAGCTGTATTAACTCAAGTCCGTGAAGAACTGGAATCGACAGCAGAGGATACTGTAGAGCTACCAGTGGGAAGTGACACCACAAAACTTGCAGAAACCGCCCTTCAAGAAATTCTCCAAGCAGCACAAAGCGATCGCCCGATTTGGGAAGACTGGCAAACTTTTTGGACGCGATGCCAAGATTTAGTCGTAGCGATCGCTCATATCTACAATCCTGAAGTTCAATATCCCCTGTTGAATATTTACGTTCCCCAAGCTTACGGGCTGATTCGCGGAACGGTGGATGATATGGATCGGTGGATGCAAAATTTATCCCCTGTCCTCAATCAGGTGACGGTTGGACAAGCATACCAAGGATATGAGGTCTACCGGAAGTTGGAACCATCGGCTCGGAAATTCTGGAAAGCTTGGAACTGGGCACAGTGGATCTTAAATCCGGTGGCGGCGGTGGCAAAACAAGCCAGTCAGGGTTCTAGTAACCAAGCAACTCAGCAATTATTGGGGAATTTGAGCCAGTTATTCCGGGAAGCTGCCCTGAGAAACTTATGCCGACAAGCGATCGCACTTTACGGACGTAGCACCTTACCAGTTCCAGCAACCGTAGCTTCTCCAGCAACTTTACCCCAGCCAAAAACCCAAACACTCCGAGAAATCCTGACTCAAGCTCAACCAGCCGAGGCGGTTGAGCAAAAACCCGTGAATATTCTGCTGGTGGGGCGCACGGGATCGGGAAAAAGTAGCCTGATTAATACGCTATTTCAGGCGGATCTCGCAGCAGTTGACGTTTTACCCAGTACCGATCGCATTCAAAATTATCAATGGCAGACTGAAAGTGGCGAAACTCTAACGCTTTTGGATACACCTGGTTACGAACAAGTCAACCGTGCCAAACTCCGAAATTTGGTGCTTGATTATGCCATCAATTCAGATTTGCTGCTGTTAGCTACTCCTGCCCTCGATCCTGCACTGCAAATGGATGTGGACTTTTTGCAAGACATCAAAGCAGAAGTTGCAGATTTACCTGCGATCGCGATCGTCACTCAAGTAGATCGGCTGCGTCCCATCCGCGAATGGCAACCACCTTATGATTGGGAATGGGGCGATCGCGCCAAAGAAATTGCCATTAGAGAAGCCACTGAGTATCGCGCCAAACTGCTAGGAAACTTCTGTAATCTAGTTTTACCTGTGGTTACAAGTGACAGCAAAACAAATCGAGTTGCCTGGGGAGTAGAGGCGCTATCGTTGGGATTAGTGGATGCGATCGCACCTACCAAGCAACTCCGTCTCGCCCGCTTTTTGCGTAACTTAGAAACTCGCATTGTCGCCGCCGCCAAAATTATCGACCACTACACCTTCCAAATGACGACAACACAAGGATTAACGGCATTGCTCAAAAGTCCCGTCCTTCAGTTTGTTTCTACGTTCTCAACCGGATCTCCAGCCCTAGCGTATATGTTAGCGGAGCAAATTCCCGTGGAACAGTTGCCAATTGTCATTGGTAAACTACAAATGGGATATGAGCTTTTCTCACTCTTGAACCCCAAGTCGCTCAACTTTGAATTGCTATCCCTTTGGCCACTGCTGCTGGAAAACACCGCTGCACCCGATCGCAACGCCTGGGCATTTGGTCACGCTTTAGTGGAATACTGGACTCAAAATTTGACGGTTGAACAACTCCGGGAGCGATTTGAGTATTATTTAGCGATCGCCAAATAATCAGTTTACTAACTACGTACCCGCAGTACATCAAATATCACAAGTTGTATTAGACATATCAGAAACTTACAAATATTTACTTGTAATATTTAAAAATTTTTATACCGTAAATTGAGAAAAATGCGTTAAAAGATTGCACTTTCAATATCTTAAGATTACGGTTAAGAGTAGGTGTCTGCTGAACCTACCCGCTTTACTTAAGTTTTTATACAGACATCTTTTTGTTCGGAGTTTTTATGAAAAATATATTACAAACCTCCATCTCTCAAGAACAGAATTCAGATCAAAGCTATAGCATTTCGTCTTACAACAGGCTGCTTTCGGTAGTGAAGGATTTGGCTTGTGTGCGGACTATTGAGGAAATTATTGAGATTGTGCGTTTGGCTGCTCGCGATCTCACAAATGCTGATGGAGTAACTTTTGTATTGCGGGATGGTGAATGTTGCCACTATGTCGATGAAAACGCCATTGGGCCACTTTGGAAAGGTATGCGTTTTCCGCTCAAGTCTTGCATCTCCGGTTGGGCAATGCTCAATAAAAAAGCAGCCATAATTGAAGACATTTACCAGGATGCACGAATTCCGATTGAGGCGTACAAGGTAACTTTTGTCAAAAGTTTAGTGATGGTTCCTATAAGAGTTTCCGATCCACTGGGTGCGATCGGAGCCTACTGGAGTACACGCCACCTCGCCACACCCGAAGAGATCGGACTCCTTGAGATTTTGACAGATACTACAGCAGTTGCGATCGCTAACGTGCAACTTTTCCAGAAACTGACGAACCAAAACGCCCTGAAAGACAAATTTATTGCCATGCTGGCTCACGAACTGAGGAATCCCGTTGCCCCCATCTCCAACGGCGTTCAGCTACTGAAGTTGAAGCTAGGACAGACTGGTGCAGTTGGGGAAACAGTTTTAATGATGCAAAACCAGATTAAGCACCTCTCCAAATTGATCGATGAGTTACTTGACGTATCGTCCATCACTTATGGGAAGATTTCATTAAACCTTGAAAAGGTTAATCTGGTGGAATTGGTTCGCCAGAGTCTCAATGACCATGCACAAGCAATCAAGAGATGGAACCTTAATGTAGTAGAAGACCTGCCAAACAAGCCCGTGTGGGCTTATGTTGATTCCACTCGCTTCTTCCAAATCTTTGGGAACCTTCTTGATAACGCTTTAAAGTTTTCTCAGCCAGATGGGACAATCTGGGTGGATTTCTCAGTTATTCCAGGTGAGAATGGCTCAGGTAGTGTAGCGGTTTTATCCGTAAGAGATACAGGCATAGGGATAGACCCGACAATATTACCAGAACTTTTCGAGCCGTTTACCCAAGCCGATCGCAGTTTAGATCGTTCAAGGGGCGGGCTAGGTTTGGGACTTTCGGTAGTAAAAAGTCTTGTAGAACTTCATGGTGGTAATGTTGAAGCTTCAAGTAGAGGGATCAATCTGGGAGCAGAATTCAAAGTCACTCTCCCCGTATGCGAAGAGATTACAACCTTAGACAACGACCTAGAGATTACAGAGGCGGCGAAAAAATCGTTGAAGATTTTAGTCATCGAAGATAACGAGGATTCAGCCGTATCATTACAAGCAGTACTTGAGTATTTTGGGCATGAAGTTTCCATTGCTAAGGATGGAATTTTAGGGGTAGAAACTGCAAAGAAGCTTGAGCCTCATGTAATTATTTGTGACATCGGACTTCCTGAAATGGATGGATTCGCCGTTGCACAGGAACTGAGTAAAGACTCCAAATTTACTCGCTCAATTCTGATTGCACTTACCGGCTACGGTAGCCAAGAGGATCGGCAGCTTGCGCTGAAGTCTGGTTTCAAATGCCACTTAACCAAGCCTGTAGACTTTGAAATTCTGATAGCAGAAATTGATCGATACTTTGATGAAGTATTATCAAGTTGACAAGTTTTGCTATTTTCTCATCCTTACTTTAATCCCCCCGTTTCTCTCAAGAGTTACTTAGCACTCTTGAAGCCACAACCAGAACATCGCGGTTTGCTACACTAGTACAGCACGGCGTAAATAAACCACGCATTCCAAATCCACGAAACTCTTACGCTATATTCCTTTTGACTTTTGACTTTTGACACTTCGACTCCGCTCAGTGTTAACTTTTGACTTCCGCTTTGCGGTACTAGCTGTCACGTAAAAACAGCAAATAACCGTAGCTTTTCATGGATGTATACCTTTACGCAAGTCATAACAATCCATGACTGATAAAACTCAATACTTGTTGAAATTAGTAAAACGCAATGTCAAAGCGTATATCACCAACCCGAAAACGAAAGCTGTAATGGTTACAGGCTCAGTCGCAGAAGGGCTGTGCGATGAATACTCAGATTGCGATGTGATGCTTTATTATGATGAATTGCCTTCTGAAGAAGAGTTGCACCTTGCGCGTCAGCAAAATCAGGGTTCAGAGTTGATCGGGATTTTGGGCGATCGGCAAGAGGGTGCGATTGGTGAGAGTTTTTTTGTAAACGGGGTCGAATGTCAGTTTGCTCATGCGACGATCGCACAATGGGAAAAGGAAATTTCAACCATCTTGGAGAAGTTTGATGTTCAATCTCCGCTCATGAAAGCGATATCAGGAACACTGGTTGGAATTCCGTTGTAC
>NZ_JADEXF010000134.1 GCF_015207245.1 Nostoc cf. edaphicum LEGE 07299 | reverse complement strand
TACTAACTCTGCTCGAAGAGATAGGATCTATGTATAAAAGTAGAATTTTAGGAGTAAACCTCTGTCTTTACAAGCTATTACCGTTCCTACAGCAACTTCTCAACCTCCAGCAGGCTTAATTGTCACTTTGCATGGTTGGGGTGCCAATGCTGAGGATGTAGCATCTTTGTTACCATTGCTCAATTTACCCGATTACCAGTTTGTATTGCCCAATGCACCTTATCCTTATCCCTATTCCCCTATAGGGAGGGCATGGTATGACCTGCGGGTAGAAAATATGTATCAAGGGTTGGCAGAAAGTCGGCAACTGTTAACAGATTTCTTGGAATCTTTAGAAAGTACCACAGGCATACCTTTGTCACGTACCATTTTGAGTGGATTTTCTCAAGGGGGAGCAATGACTTTAGATGTCGGCTCAAAATTGCCCTTAGCAGGTTTAGTTGTCATGAGCGGGTATTTACATCCTGACGCGCTAACGGCAGCTAAAAGTGGGATTTCGCCGACTTTAATCACTCACGGTAGATATGATGAAGTTGTGCCCCTGAAAGCTGCTTTGAAGGCACGAGAAGCTCTAAAGTCTCTAAAAGTGGCAGTAGAATACCACGAATTTGATATGGGGCATGAAATAGATCCAAAAACGTTAGAGGTGCTACGAAATTTTGTTGTAAATACAATTGCTTAGTCAGGATTACGAATTTTTTATAAATTCTGGTACAAATTCTGACAATTTTCACGAACTTAATGACTTCTAATGAGTAATATATATTGGGTGGCTGCGTTCAGCGCAACTTAACCCATGCTGAAGGCGAGTGCTGCATAAGGGAGGGGCAAGTATTATGACAACTTTAAGCATTTCCCAAAAAGAAATTGCTGCCATGAGTGCAGTAGAAGTAGAAGAACTAGCTACACGTCTGGAACTGGATAATTATAGTAATGCTTTTGAGGGTTTAAACGATTGGCATTTATTGCGAGCGATCGCATTTCAGCGTCCAGAGTTAGTTGAACCCTATATCTACCTCTTAGACTTGGAACCCTACGATGAAGCTTAGTTGAGAGTTAGGAGTTAGGAGTTAAGAATTAGGATTTATAACTATTTAGTACTAATTTTTGAACGACTCACTCCTAACTTTTTACCATGACTAATCCAAAATTGAACAGGGTTCTCATTGCTGTAGGTGGCGGTATCGCCGCCTACAAAATCTGTGAATTGGTTTCGACGCTGTTTAAAACTGGGGTAGAGGTTCGAGTTATCCTCACCCGTTCGGCGCAAAAATTTATCACGCCTCTGACTTTATCAACTCTATCTCGTCATCCCGCCTACACAGATGATGATTTCTGGCAACCAACTCACTCTCGTCCGTTGCATATTGAGTTGGGTGAATGGGCAGATATTATGGTAATTGCCCCTTTAACAGCTAATACATTAGCAAAGTTAGCCTACGGGATGGCAGATAATTTACTCACAAATACCGTGCTGGCTTCTACTTGTCCCGTGCTGTTAGCACCCGCAATGAATACTGATATGTGGGAACAACAAGCGGTGCAACGGAATTGGCAACAGTTATTGATAGATAGGCGATATCATGGGATGAATACAGCATCAGGGTTATTAGCGTGCGATCGGATCGGTGCTGGTAGATTAGCAGAACCTCCAGAAATATTCGCTCACATCCAATCGTTGTTACACACTCAAGGCAAACGAGATTTAGTAGGTAAACGAGTCTTAATTAGTGCTGGGGGAACGCGAGAGTTTCTTGACCCAGTGAGGTTTATTGGTAATCCTTCCACAGGTAAAATGGGATTGGCTTTAGCCCAAGCAGCACTTCACCGAGGGGCAAACGTCACTCTGGTACATGGGCCAGCTAATTGGGATGTACCATTGGGAGTACAAGCGATTCCCGTTGTTAGTGCAGACGAAATGCAGCACGTCATGGTGGGATCTTTACCCAACGCTGATATCATTGTCATGTCAGCAGCCGTGGCCGATGTGAAGCCACGAGATTATAGTACAGAGAAATTGCCCAAGCGATCGCTCCCCCAAGCTTTAGCTCTGGAAGCAGTACCGGATATAGTTGCCCAGTTAGCACAGCACAAACAGCCGCATCAAAGATTAATTGGTTTTGCAGCACAAACTGGGGATATTGTCAAACCCGCATTAGAGAAATTACAGAATAAAAAACTCGATGTCATTGTTGCCAATCCCATCGATCAACCTGATAGTGGTTTTGGTAGCGATAATAATCAAGCGATATTTTTAGATAGTCAAGGAAATCAGGTAGAAATTGCACCTTGTTCTAAATTAGAAATGGCGCATCAATTATTTGATTTTCTTTCTATAGTCTGAAACCTATGAGACAACTAGCAACCGAATCACCATCCACCTGGCGTTTCATCCCAATGCTTCAGACATCAGGGGGAGTGCAAATGGCGATCGATGCTTGGTTGTTCAACCAATGTGAAAAGGGACAGCACCCGCCTACCCTGCGTTTTTATACTTGGTATCCATACGCGCTCTCCTTGGGGCATCTGCAAAAACAATGGCCTGCCGAGTGGCATAATCTGATTTACCAGGGACAGCCACTCGATCTAGTTCGTCGCCCAACAGGAGGTAGAGCTGTTCTCCACCAAGGAAACTTAACCTACACCCTGATTACCTCAGCTAGTACTGGAAAAAGCTGGGGTACTTATGAAAAAATCTGTAACTTTTTAATCCAAGGCTGGCAAACCTTGGGTATTGAGTTAAATTATGGTTCTGCTGGACGGGGTTACATTCATAATCCCAGTTGTTTCAACACAGCAACAGCAGCTGACTTAGTTACTACCGATGGAAGTAAATTTATTGGTAGCGCCCAACGCAAGGGAAGAAACACCATTCTTCAACACGGCTCGATGATTTTATCTACAGACAAAGGTTTATTTCAGGAAATCTTTGAACAACCTGCTCCGTGGAATACCTCACTTTGCAATACACACCAAGAGGATGGCTGGATTGCAAAGATTGTGGATACATTGACAGAGACAGCAAAACAGTACTTTGATATAGAACTAGTTAGCCAACCATTCACCGATCTTGAATGGCAAGATATTCTCAAATTGCGATCGCTTTATGAAGTGCGTTAGCGTAGCTCACCGTAGGTATCACCTATTCCAAAACTTGAGGTTATGTAGGAAATACGTAGAAAGCCAAAGTTTTTTGTAAGTTAAATCGCTGTACAGCGTATTTTTACAGTGCGAATAAAAAGTTGACATTTTTATTTACATCATTTACTGTAAACACATTAAGATGTAATTTGATTATACATAGCCATGTACTTTGAGGACGTGCGTGAGTGGCAGGGAACTGCGGAGGCTCTGACAAAGGAGCTAAAACGCCAGATTAAACACCTTGAACTGTCTATAGAATCACCTGCCCTTCGTACCATTCGGTCGTGGAGAGCAAAACAACTTTTATCACAACCCAAAGGGCAAGAATTTGGATTTCGTCAAATTTTGGAGGGCTTGGCAACTGCTCTCTTATTGAAGAAAGGTTGGACACTTGCGGCAATTACTCAAGTATTGCCTTCTTTCTCTGACGATACTTTGGAGATGCAAATTCTGGCAGAAGCACAAGGTCAAGACCCCACGTGGCTACCCACAATCACCGCAACTGCTTTGCCGTTACCTACTGGACACAGACCAGCAATGAATCTGGCTGAAGATGCAGTGGTGTTGTTAGCGCAAGGAATTATTCGCCAATATGAACGAGTACTACCAGGTCAACAAATAGTTCGTCAAGAGGATAGTACATTGCCGCCAGAACTCTATCAAGCAATGTGCAAATTGGGTCGTCTATATATTGAAGAAGGATTAAGCGATCGCGCTGCCTGTGTGCATACTGTTTTAGATAACGCTCGATACTCTCTTGGTTGCGATCGCTGGCAGTTAAGGATTTTTAACCAATCAGACTTTCGCTTTTCTAGCGTTACCTTAATCGATCCAGATTTACGAGTACCTACCTCAGACTGTGCAGAGATTGCCAACTTGAGCGGAGCCTTTGGCGAAGACAATGTAATTGAGCATCGCTTATATACTCAGTTATGCGAAGCAACTGAACGATTGGGCGGTCGTCGCCAACACAAAGCTTACACCGCGCTACGAGAGTTATTTGGTAGGTACTCTCTGATAGGAGAACGGCAACTATTAGACTACTTGGTTGAAAATGACTTAACCCCTTTACAGGGAATGATCGTTGAGAAATTCTTTGACTCAGTACCAGATATCTGGCTAGTTGATGGACTAGCACATCGCTGTGCCCACTGTGGCACACTGATGCGATCGCATCCCAACAAAAAACTTTTTTCACAAGGGCGATGTCCAATTCGCCAGTGCATTGGGCACAACTCACCAAAAGTATCTGAAAAACTAGATCCCAAAGACATTTTACGAATTGCCGAGCCGCGAATTCTTACCTACTGGACAGGCCCAGCAATTGACGAATTAGCTATTTTTGATACAGCCCGACAAAATAAGCTCAATGCTGAACTTTACCCAGAATCCGATTTATGCGATGTGGCGATCAACGAACGGGCAATTGGAATTGATGCCAAATCTTACACAAGTCCCGTAACTCTGGCTTTGCGCCTCAATCGTAGTATTGGCGGGCTGATTCACTATCGTCGCCGCATTCTTGCTGTGAGCGATCGGTTAATCGAGGATAACCCAAGCTACATTTCTACTCTTAAATCAACACTCGATAAAAAGGGTGATCCCGCCAGTTTAGAAATTATGTCGGTTTCCTCTGTAATTGATTTTTTAAAGAAGATGCCTTATGCGAACCAAACCTGATTTTTGGAAAGGTGCAGACCGAATTTGCTGGTTTTGCGTCTTGATGAAGGAGTTTATTAATACTGATTCACTGGAATACGCGCCACTAGTAATGTCAGGCATGGCAAGCATTTTGAATGCACCTGCATTAGAGCAAGCCCGTCAAGCCATTTTCAATATGCGGCAGATGTCGCTGACTTTTGTTACACAGCAGTCAGTTAAACACGCAATTGCTCTTTATAACAATCATCATTACTGCAACCACACTAAAGGGACGTATGAGATTGATATTGAAACACTTCACTTTCAAAGAACAGACCCTTTAGAAGATTCTTTAATTACACAAGCGCGTCAAATTCTTAGTACCCCTCTGCCATACGACTCCTATGGTTTTACATTTGCCGATCCTCGTCAGCCGATGGCGGTTGCGTTAGGTGAAGAGTCAACAGCAGTAAGGATGCCGATCGCTCCGATTTCCGCCCCGATTGCTGCGCGTCGTACACATTCCCTTAACCGCCAACCAAGAGGAAAAATTCGCATTCCCCTAAGTGAACTGCGCGATCTGGCTATTAAGATGGACGAGCGTGAAAGGCAAGATCCTGAGCGACGAGCAGGTAGCTGGCAAAAACGTTTTGAACGCTTTGACCTCATGGTATCGGAGGCTGGAAAGGGGCTGCGGAAAGAAGATGATGTGTTGGAATTAGAAGACATCAAGCACTTAATTGGTTTACCAGGGTCAGGTAAAACAACCATTCTCGTGTTGATAGCTATCTGGCTAGGACTAAATGACTATAAAGCCATGTTTGTGTTTCCCTCCATTGAAGTTGCTAGACAGTACATGGCTGAACTGGCATTTCATCAGGTAAAAGTCGGAATGCTTGTCGGACAAAGTGATGAAACTCGCCGTGGCCATGCAGATAATATTGCTGAGGCGATCGCAACACGAGGTAATGGTGGCTTTGCTCACACCTTAGAACAGGCAGAAGTTTTTGGGATGAACTGCGTCCTACCAGCCTTTTCAACTGCCGATATGTCTCTGTGGGGGTTTGGTTACGCACCTTGCAACGAGATATTGCAAGGCGGAGGGAAACAGGGAAAGATGAAAAAATGCCTGTGTCCTTTATGGACAATGTGCGGTCGAAACAAAGCACCGCGAGATTTGTTGGATGCTAATATTTGGGTTGGTCATGTGCGATCGCTCGATACTCAAATATCACCTCACGCGATTCAGGAACAAGTACGATATTTTGAATTAATTGCCCGTACCTTCGACGTAGTGGTTTTCGACGAAGGCGACATGGTGCAAACAGTGTTAGATGGTTATGGGGCAGCAACTTTAAGTATTTCAGGCTCAGAGCGATCCATTCATCGGGTAATTTTAGAACAAATCCATAACCGCTTTGCTCGTGGTGAGAACTATCGATTATTTGATCGGGATGTAGAACTTTACAGTCGTGACTTGTCAGAATTTGGCAACCATAATACTTCCTTAATTACCACCCTTCAGAATATGTCTAAGTCGCGGGTGGGAGAACGCTACGGAAATCAATTATTGACTGTATTACGGATTGTTAGCGAACTATTGAATACTTTAAAGAAATCCTCTCAGCAGAATGACCTTGATGAACAAGAAGCCAAACTAGGCTTTAGCAAAAGTCGGGCGCTGACTGAATTTTGGGAAGCGGCAGCATATAACGCCTTTTACGATCGCACAGGTGTTGAGAACCCTCAAGACTTTAAAGCAGATTTGTGGCCTCGGATTTTAGGCTACAACCGTGAAACCCTTGAAAAACAATGGAAAACTCTCATTAGTCATTTCCGGCGTTACCTGGCTGAAAATCTGATTAAGCGACGTGATGCGATCGTTGAAGAAATTGCCGAATTATTTCTCAAGCTCTGTTTTCCAGATCATTCACCAACAATAGAAGCAGAAGATTTAGCTAAATTACTTATAACTGTTACTTTCGTAATTGTGGGCTACCAGCGAATTGTACCAGGAACTAGAACAATGGTTGCAGAGGGATTCATTCGTGAAACCATTGGGGAGTCAACTGCATCACCAGAACTCCGAAAATTTATTCCAGAAAGCATTTTAGGTTCATTTTCTGGAGTGGAATACAGTTTTTCCAAAGCACAAACAACACGTACCGCCGCCAAAAATGTGCAATTATCCTACATTACATTTGTTGGTGCGCCTCGAATGTTAATGCATCGCTTTCATCGGTTGTTAGACGCAGATGATGGACATCCCAGCCCAGCCGTTTTAATTACTTCAGCAACTTCATTTTTGGAAGCTAGTCCCGCCTACCACATTAACGCTGGCCCGCATTATTTACTAAAACCGCGTCAGTCAGAACATAAACCAGAACAGAGCGTTTATCGTTTCAAATGGTTTCCAGATAGTGAACGTGGTGATGAACCTCTCAAATATAGCGGTGCTGGCGACCTTCAAAAGCGTAATCTTTTGCGGATGGTGAATGCCCTTGTGCGCGGAGGAATTACTAAATCTGAAATTTACAAGTCCATGCGTCATTTTGATGTCAAGTTTGGTATTCGCCGCAAAGCTGCTTTAGTTGTCAATAGTTACGATCAGGCTCGCACAATCAAGAAGTATATCAATGATTATCATCCTGAAGTTGGGCGGCATACAAAGGCAATTGTTAAATCCCTCAGAGATGGAGAACAACCGACGGATTTTATCACCTCTGCTCAGTGTGAGGCATTAGGAGACGATGAAAACTGTGATATTTTAATT
>NZ_JADEXF010000133.1 GCF_015207245.1 Nostoc cf. edaphicum LEGE 07299 | reverse complement strand
CCCCTATTCCCTATCCCCTATCCCCTATCCCCTCTTATAGCTTGCTTCATCTCGCGGACTGCCCTTTCCATACCTACTAATGCTGCCCGACTGATGATGGTATGACCAATGTTCAGTTCTTCCATGCCTGGAAGCGCAGCTACCGGATAGACGTTCCAGTAGGTGAGTCCATGACCAGCGTTAACTCGCAATCCAGCTTGAATCGCTTGTTCACAACCTTTAGCTAATATGGCTAATTCTCGGTGGCGATTTGTTTCATCTTTAGCTTCGGCATATTGTCCGGTGTGCAATTCAATAAACTGCGCCTGTATCTTGACAGAGGCTTCAATTTGTGCTGGTTCGGCGTCGATAAATAAACTAACTGGAATGCTAGCGCTTTGCAATTTATCGACTATTTCACCTATTCTAGCAATTTGCCCGACAATATCTAGTCCGCCTTCTGTTGTCACTTCTTCGCGCTTTTCGGGGACTAAAGTTACGTAATCTGGTTTGATATCGAGAGCGATCGCTAGCATTTCATCTGTAGCGGCCATTTCTAAATTAAGATGCGATCGCACTGTTTGCCGCAATATCCGCACATCCCGATCTTGGATATGTCGCCGATCTTCGCGCAGATGCACCGTAATTCCATTCGCACCCGCTAATTCTGCCAGTACCGCCGCCGCTACTGGATCTGGTTCCACCGTCCGACGCGCTTGCCGGATAGTGGCGATGTGGTCAATGTTAACACCAAGTGTAGGCACCCCAAGTTTCTCCCAAATCCACAGTCCTCAGAACTTGATTTTACCGGAAATAGCGGTAGTTTTGCTGAAGAAGCTACAGATAGATTACACGCGTACAATGCGATTGTTTAAAAGAAAACTGAGTTAGCAAAAGCTTATTGTTGGGCAAACTACTTTAAATAAGTAGCTGATTTCACAAGAGTTGATGAAGTATGAATACAGCAGTTGAGCCGATGGACAAGCTTTTGAACTATCAAATTAGCGAACAACTTTATGCAGGCTCTAGAACCTTAGTTTACCGTGCTATTCGAGAGGCGGATCGACTTCCGGTTGTAATTAAACTGCTCCAGCAAGAGTATCCTACCTTCAATGAACTGCTGCTGTTCCGTAATCAGTACACTATTGCTAAAAATCTTGACCTACCCGGTATTGTTCGTCCCTACAGCCTGGAACCTTACCGCAACAGCTATGCTTTGGTGATGGAGGATTTTGGCGGCGTTTCCCTCAGAGATTGGCTCAATCAACAAATGGCGAGCAACCAATATACTTTGACAGAGTTCTTGGATATTGCGATCGCTCTGAGTAATACTCTTGACGGACTTTATCGCCATCGAATTATCCACAAAGATATCAAGCCTGCCAACATCCTCATCAACCCGGAAACTAAGCAAGTCAAGTTGATTGACTTTAGTATTGCCTCTCTTTTACCCAGAGAAACCCAAGAAATTTACAGTCCTAATATTTTAGAAGGTACTCTCGCCTACCTTTCCCCAGAACAAACCGGACGGATGAATCGCGGAATCGACTATCGCAGTGATTACTATTCCCTTGGCGTTACCTTCTATGAATTGCTGGCTGGACGCCTACCCTTTGAGTCGAGCGATCCGATGGAGTTGGTTCACTGTCATATTGCCAAGCAACCAGAACAATTAGGGCGCAGGGGGGAAGAAGCGATTCCCGAAGTTCTTTGTGAGATTGTGATGAAGTTGATGGCGAAAAATGCTGAAGACCGCTATCAGAGTGCATTAGGGCTGAAATTTGATTTAGAAAAATGTTTGTCTCAATTGCAGGAAATTGGCTCGATTAAATCCTTTCAATTAGGTGAGCGAGATATTTGCGTAGGCGTAGCCCGTCGTAGACATCGCTTTATCATCCCAGAAAAACTCTACGGTCGCCAAGCCGAAGTTCAAAATTTACTGGATGCCTTTGAGAGAGTCAGTCAGGGAAGCACTGAAATTATGTTGGTAGCAGGCTTCTCTGGTATTGGCAAAACTGCTGTGGTGAACGAAGTCCACAAGCCAATTGTGCGACAACGAGGTTATTTCATTAAAGGTAAATTTGATCAGTTCCAGCGCAACATTCCTTTCTCTGCCTTTGTGCAAGCTTTTCGAGACTTAATCGGGCAACTGCTGAGTGAAACTGATGCCCAATTCGAGCAGTGGAAGTCCAAAATTCTTTCTGCTTTGGGTGAGAACGGACAAGTGATGATTGAGGTGATTCCAGAACTGGAAAGTATGATTGGTAAACAGCCACCTGCGCCAGAACTCTCTGGTAGTGCGGCACAAAATCGCTTCAATTCGCTGTTTTTAAAGTTCACTCAAGTCTTCACTGCATTAGAGCATCCATTGGCGATCTTTATTGACGATCTGCAATGGGCAGATTCTGCTTCTTTAAAGTTAATGCACTTGTTAATGAGCGAAGCTGACATCCGCTATTTACTGTTAATTGGTGCTTATCGAGATAACGAAGTCAACCCAGTACATCCGCTGATGCTGACTTTGGAAGAGATTCAGAAATTAGATGCCACAGTCAATACGATTACTTTATTACCCCTTGATCGGGTTTCTATCAATCATTTGGTTGCAGATACATTGAGTTGCTCTTTAGCTTTAGCCACACCCTTAACAGAATTAGTATTGAGCAAAACTAAAGGTAATCCTTTCTTCAATACCCAGTTTCTCAAAGCGCTACATCAAGATCAACTAATTACATTTAACCCCCCTCAGTCCCCCCTTAGTAAGGGGGGAAGTCAAGGGGGGTGGGAATGTGATATTGCTCAGGTGCGATCGCTCGCCCTTACCGATGATGAAGTAGAGTTCATGGCAATTCAACTTCAGAAATTGTCAACAGAAACTCAAGAAGTTTTGAAGTTAGCAGCTTGTGTAGGAAACCAATTTGATTTAGTGACATTAGCGATCATCCATGAAAAATCCCAGTTGGAAACAGCCACAGATTTTTGGAAAGCTATGCAAGATGGGTTGATTCTTCCTACCAATGAAGTTTACAAGTTCTACCATGAGGAGTCTGAATTTAGAATTCCAAATTCAGAATTTCAGCAATACAATTCTCCTGACTCTTGCTCTTACAGATTTCTTCATGATCGTGTTCAGCAAGCGGCCTATTCTCTTATCCCTGAATCTCAACGAAAAGCTACTCATTTAAAAATTGGGCAATTACTGTTAAGTAATACATTACCTGAAGCGCTTGAAGCCAGAATTTTTGACATTGTTAATCAGCTAAATGAGGGAATTGATATAATTGATGAGCAATCTCAAAGATATGAACTAGCTCAACTGAATCTAATTGCTGGTAAAAAAGCAAAAGCTTCTACTGCGTATAGAGCAGCCCTAAAATATTTCACGTCAGGCAGAGGTTTGTTAATAGATAAAAGCTGGTTAAATAATTATAAAATTACATTTGAATTACATCGCGAATCCGCAGAATGTGAATATCTAACTGGTAGCTTTGACCAAGCCGAAAAATTATTTGAGATAGCGTTAGCTCAAAGCAAAGATAGGTTTGAACAAGTAGATATTTATAGGATTCAGATGTATCTGAAAATGACTCAGGGTGAAAATATAGCAGCTAGCATTGAAGCTGGAGTAAAAGGTTTGAGCATTATGGGAATGCATCTGCCAGTCACTTCTGAAGAACAGCAAGCTGCTATCGAAACTGAAGTTCAAGAATTAAAAGCTAAACTGCAAACGGTTCGTATATCAGATTTATTCGATCTGCCTGAGATGACAGATCGAGATCAGAAGGTTTGCATGGGTATTTTAGCTGACCTTTGGGCAGCAGCTTATATGGGAGGAGATCAATATCTCAGTTGCTTGGCTCCTCTATTAATGATCGGTTTATCGTTGAAATATGGCAATGCAGAAAGCTCCGGTTTTGCTTACTGTTTGTATGGAATGAATCTGGCAAATCAAGGAAATTATCAAACGGCTTATGAGTTCGGTACATTAGCACTAAAACTCGATCGTCACTTCAATAGTACCCAATTTATTTTTAAGACCAATAATATCTTTGCACATACTACCAATCCCTATAATCAGCATTTAAAAACGAATTTGCCGCTTTCTCAACAATCATTCCAAATATGTCAAGAAACTGGAAATTTGGTGTTTGGTGTTTGGGCAGTTTCGTTTTTGATTTGGGCGATGTTAATTAAGGGCGATCGCCTCTCGGATGTTTACGCGGAAACTGAAAAATATCTGAGTTATGTCCAACAGGTTAATGATGTCAATATGCTGTATGCATTTACTTTACAGCGGCAGTTCTTATTGAATTTGCAAGACATATCTAAAAACACCGATTTATTAAACGATCGCAATGACGAAGATATTCCCTATATCGAAGTTTGGAGACAGAAGAATAACTTTGAACATGGAATTAATTGGTACTGCTTTCTCAAAATCCAATTGTCGTACCTTTATGATCGCTACGCAGATGCTGTGCAAGCAGCAGAAGAAGCTGAGAAAACTCTTGGTTGTAACTCTGGTTTCTTCCCAATTATTCAGTATCATTTCTACTATCCACTCAGCTTGATAGCTCTCTATCCCACTGTGACATTAGAGCAGAAAAAGCAGTATTGGGACATTATTCAAGAGCATCAACAAATTCAGAAAACCTGGGCGAATAGTTGCCCAGACAACTTTTTACATCGATATCTCTTGTTATCTGCGGAAATAGCAAGAATTTCTGGCAAGTATATGGATGCAATCGAATCATACGATTGTGCCATTGCTAAAGCTAAAGAAAACGAATACGTCAACGAAGAGGCTCTCGCCAACGAACTTGCAGCCAAGTTCTATTTAGAATGGGGTAAAAAACGCATTGCTCAAGAATATTTGATTAATGCTTACTATTGCTACACACGCTGGGGTGCTAAAGCCAAAGTCGATGACTTAGAACAGCGTTATCCACAACTGCTAGCCCCAATTTTACAACAGAGGCGTTCACTACTTACACCCAATGAGACAATCGCAAATATTGACAGCATTGCTACCTTCCACCCAAGCATTCATAAATCAGTAACCTCTAGCAGCAACACATCAGTAATGCTAGATTTGGCAACAGTTTTAAAAGCCTCTCAGACTCTCTCCAGTGAAATTGAACTGGATAAATTACTTACGAAGCTGTTGCAAGTGGTGATTGAAAATGCTGGAGCAGATAAGTGTGCGTTACTACTGCTCAAAGAAGGTAGATTGCTAGTTGAGGCAACTGCTCAAGTTGGGCAGCAATCAACGGTATTACAGTCCATTTTTGTGGAAGATAGTGCAGACGTTCCCCATAGCCTAATTTACGCCGTTAAACGCAGCCTACAACCTACCGTTATCTTTGATACAACATTGCATTCGGCGCTAATAGCCGATCCCTATATTATTTGTCAGCAACCCAAAAGCTTGCTATGTACACCGATTCTCTATCAAGGGAAACTCTTAGGGATTTTATATTTAGAAAACAATTTGATGACTGGGGCATTTACTAGCGATCGCGTCGAAATTCTCAATCTCTTATGCACTCAAGCTGCAATCTCCCTAGAAAATGCCCAACTTTATCAGCAAGCACAAAATACTCTAGAAAACTTAGGACAGACGGAACAATTTTTGCGGTTAATTATGGACAATATCCCCCAATCTGTTTTCTGGAAAGACCGCAATAGTGTTTATTTAGGCTGTAATCATAAGTTTGCTCAAGCTTCGGGTGTAGGAATACCAGAAAATGTTGTTGATAAAACAGACTACGATTTATCTTGGACTCGTGAAGAATCAGATTGGTATGTAGAGTGCGATCGCCGCATTATAGAATCTGGAGAAGCTGAACTCAATATTATTGAAACATTACAGCAAGCAGATGGAAAACAAATCTGGTCGAATACAAATAAAATTCCCTTAAAAGATAGAGAGGGAAACGTTTTCGGTATCCTTGGAACGTTTGAAGATATCACCAAATACCAGCAAGCACAACAATTGCTACAACAGCAAAAACAACAGTTAGAACAAGCCTTACAAGAACTCCAAACTATGCAATTGCAACTAGTGCAAGGTGAGAAAATGTCTGCACTTGGTAATTTGGTTGCAGGTGTTGCCCACGAAATTAACAATCCTGTTGGCTTCATTGCTGGCAACTTACAACCAGCCAAAGATTATGTCAAAGATTTGCTTGGTCTAATTAATCTTTATCAAGAAAAGTTTCCTAATCCCGGCTTAGATATTCAAGATGAAATTGATGCTATCGACCTGAATTATTTACAGGAAGATTTACCTAAATTACTAGATTCGATGAAATTGGGTGTTAACCGTATTCGCAGTATTAGTACTAGTTTGCGAACCTTCTCTAGAGCAGATAAGGATTATAAAGTTCCTTTTGATATTCACGAAGGGATTGATAGCACTATTCTGATTCTCAGACACCGTTTAAAAGCTAATGAAAACCGTCCGGCAATTGAGGTAGTGAAGAATTATGGTAAACTACCCCTAGTGGAATGCTTTGCTGGACAACTTAATCAAGTGTTTATGAACTTGTTAGCAAATGCCATTGATGCACTTGAACAATACAATACAGAACGCAGTTTAGAAGCGATTCTTGCCAACCCCAATCGCATCACTATTCAAACTTGTGTAGTAGATTCAGGTCAGAATGTTTTGATTAAGATTGCTGATAATGGTGTGGGGATGTCACCAGAGGTTAAACAAAAAGTATTTGACCATTTATTTACTACTAAGCCTGTCGGAAAAGGCACTGGATTAGGATTAGTGATCGCTCGTCAAATTGTGGTAGAAGCACATGGTGGTTCGCTCTCTTGTACTTCCGAACTGGGAAAAGGCACAGAGTTTGTCATTCAAATTTCTACTCAACAACAATAATTAGTGCTGAGTGCTGTTAGCGGTAGCGGGGCGTTTAGCCCGTGCTGAGTAATTTTTACTTTACTCGGCACTTTTTATTTTTGTTTTTTAAATTGTAGTTTGGAGGAAAGCGACAATGATGCTGAAATTACGGAAAGTCTGGTTGAAAATAAATCGCCGATGTAGTGCCAAAATCAACAAAAAATACTACTCATTTAAATGGCGATCGCGAAACTTAATATTATTATCAATTGTGGTGATTCTATCCATTAGCATTAGCGTCACAGCTATCACTAGTTACAAGATTATTAAGGGGTTGCTGCTCGATAGTCTCAAGGAGCAAGCACTGTTAAAAACACGGCAAGGTCAGGATGATATAGATAACTGGTTAGCCATTCGTAAGACAGAAATTAAGACTTTGGCAAATTCTGCTGTGGTGCGATCGCTAGATTGGCCTGTGATGGAACCTTACTTGCAATCTGAATTGAAACGGCTGCAAACGTTTTTGCTCATGGCATTAAGTATACCAGATGGCACATTAATCAATACTTATCAAAATCGTCTCAATGTTAAAGACCGAGAATTTTTTCAGCGAAGTATGGCGGGTGAAACAGTAGCAGCCGATCCAATTATTGGACGCACAACTAAACAGTTGCAGATTCAAATTAGTACTCCGATTCCTGCCGAAATAGGCATAAAGCCAGCAGGTG
>NZ_JADEXF010000132.1 GCF_015207245.1 Nostoc cf. edaphicum LEGE 07299 | reverse complement strand
TGATAAAGTTGATCAATAAACCATAATCTTTGTTGGGAGAAAGATAAAGGAATAGTCTTAGAAACTTGACGTTTGGGAATAGTACCGACTTGAAAGTTTCCTCCCTTCCATTTTTCTAGAAGGGCTTTTTTGGCAGGTGATAAATTAGAGTGTCGTTTATCCATTGTTAAGAGTTATTTGAAGAGTCACTAACTGCAAATTTTATTTTTTAGCTAGATAATTGTTAATCATCATTGAAATATCGTCAACTCATTTTTCAATGATGAACTTCCGTGAGTTTATTAACTCCCGCTAGACCAAAAACTTTCATAATTTTACTATCACGCTAGAGACGTTTCCGACAAACAAAGCAAGCGTTACCTGTTTCTTCTCCAGCCTTAAAATGACTAATTTCTGTGAAGCCCACATTTTCTAAAGCCGATTGGACATCTGTCAAGAAGTGATCCTTTCTCAGCCAAGTAGTGTCTGAACGCTTCCAAGTTTTCTCTACCAATTCAAACCCGGTGACTTCGATTTTCCACATCCTTTGTTCCGGTTTGTAATAGAATAACTCAATAAAAGCGCATTCATCATTAACATTGATATGATTTAAATATCCTTGTTCAACATACTTATGCATCAATTCTATTAACGGTATCGAGAACACAAACAGACCATTGTCTTGTAGTGCTGCATATACATTTCGGAAGACGGCTGTCAAGTCTTCATTATTTAGGATGAAAAGTAAGACATCGATTGAAACAATAGCATCGAAGGTAGCTGGCAACTCAAACTTGCGTATATCACTAAGGATAAATTCACTTTCAGGTGCGTTTGTTCGGGCATAGCGCAATACTCCTTCAGATGCATCAAGCCCAGTCATTTGATACCCTTTAAGGTGAAGCTGTTGCACTAAATACCCACAACCGCAACCCAGGTCGAGAATACGCGCTTCTTTAGAGAGATATGGAAACAGTATTTGCTCTAAATAAGGTAGTATACCCTCGCTTATAAATTCATCTTTATTCTTGAATTCGTTCTGTAAGCGAGCAATCGGCTCATAATTTGGAGGATTGCTGGCTAAAGACATAAGAGGATTAATTGCTGAAGTCATAAACTTTTTTCCTGTTTTTAACTAAAGGTTTCAAATCAATTTACTGGAGAAAGCGAGAGAAAAGTAATGATTTTTAATCACGCTTATAATTCAACACGCTTGGGTTAAGCCTTTTTTTCTCCCCCTGCTCCCCGCCTTAACAGATAAATTTCCTTAACTGAACTGTATTGGCTTATAATTCGTATATTAAGATCATAAAAATGTGAGGTAATCCTCGCATTTTAAAGCCTCTAGATGTCAATATCTGCACGATTACCTAAAAGCAATTCTGCCTCTTCCTCGGATAACTCTTCAATTTTTTCTAACAGAAGTTGCTCAATCATTTCTGCCTGTTTGACTGGTATCATTGCTTCTAATAAAAGGTCACGCAGTGGTAGTTCTACAGGAAATTTTTCTCGCAATCGAGAAACTAATTGAGTTGCAATAAGGGAGTCTCCTCCTAACTCATAGAAGTTATCGTAAACACCAATTTCTGTGATTCCAAGTACCTTTTGCCATATTTCTGTAATTTGTTTTTCCAACTCATTTGTCGGAGCAAGATATGAATTACTAAGGTTAGGTCTGGAGTAGAGCGAGAATGAGTCTATTTGAGAGAAAGATTTTGAATCGGGTAGAGAGTCGAGGTCAAATATGCGCTTGCACCTAGCTTTTAAATCTACCGTGGAAACAATAACCTGAGTTGGTTTATCTAGAGAAAATATTCGTTTGAATACTTCTACAGTTTCTGTTGGAGTAATCGCTAATTCTACCCCAGATACTTGTCCCAATGCTTTTTGCTCTTCGGTCGTATTGAGTTGTACTTTGTCCCAATTTAGAGTGTACCACGGTAAAGAGTGAGTCCGGTTGTGTCGGTTAGTAAAGGTATCTATGAAATTATTAGCTGCTGAATATAAACCTAACCCAAATCCTCCTAAAACGGAAGATAAAGAAGAAAACACAAGACAAAAATCTAATTTTCTCTTCTGTAATACTTGTTCTAGTAGAGTAATCTGATGATGTTGGGAGTCAAATAGGTTTTCCAATTCTATATTACCAATTTCTGGAATCGAACTAAATATATTTTTACGCTTGATTCCAGTTGAATAGATAACCCCATGAATTTGACCAATATTCTCAGGTGCAAGAGTCTGGTGGATTTGTTCATAGTTAGTTATATCTGAACGCATCACCAAAACTTTTGCGCCTAATTCCTCTAATGCTAGTAATTTTTTGATTTTGTTACTCACTTCATCTTCTTGAGTACGAGTTTCAAGCCATTGCGAGAAATCATCTTTTTCTGGAAAAGCAGAATCCTCGATAAATATAAGTTTTGCTTGTAGAGATTTTGCTAAATATTCTGCAATTAAAACTCCAATATTTTCTAATCCGCCAGGAAATAGGTAAACACCCCGTTTTCTCAATGGTGTTTTTTCTTCAACTACCGACTCTAATCGAAGTGGTTCAAATATTTGTACCCAGCGGTAGAAATCACGATAAGCAACAATCAAGTCTGAGGATAGAGCCGTGAACTCGCTTAAAAGTTGATCAATAATATTACTGTTATAATTTCCCTTTTGATCTTCAGATACTTGGCAATTTGTTAAGGCAATATCAATACACCGACAGATAATATTAGGATATTCTTGAGGAATAACTTTACATAAACCTAATATTGTTGCTTTTTCTGGGTCTAACGTTTCATTACCATTGACATCTTGAATGTTGTTCGATATAATCCAAAGTTGTAATTGATTGTCTAAAAGGACAGTGCGATCGCCTCCGGCGGGGCGTAGCCCATCGCTAATTTTGAGCTTACTAAAACTCTGCGTTAAAAACAGCAGACTTTTGAATTCTAAAAATTTTCTAGATTGACAATTTTCTAGTTTACCGATGCTCCATAAATAAGCAATATTTTGGGGAATTTTACCGAATAAACTCAATTCTCGAAACAAAGCGTCATAGTCTTCGCATCTATATGGATTAATTGTATAAACATCATCACTTAGTTTACTAAACTGTTCTCCTTGCTTAACCGCAATGACATTTTTCCCTTGGTTGATCAACGCATTAATTAATTTTTCGCCAACTCCCAAGTCATCAACAAAAAATAGCCAGTTATCTTGTGTAGATCCTATTTTATCAGAGGATGAATTAGGCAGAAAAGAGCGTTTCCAAGAAGGAACATAAAACCAGTCGACAATATCTTGTTTATTATCTAATTTTACTGACTTACTATTTAAAGAAGGCGATGGGGATTTAGCATCAATCCAGTACCGTTGTCGCTCAAAAGGATAAGTAGGCAAAGGTAGACGATGACGCTGCTCGTGAGTATAAAATCCCGACCAATCTATTTCTAAACCAGCCAGCCATAACCGACCTAATGTCTGCAACAAAAAGTTAACATCAGATTGTTGGTCTTGAATATGGCGTAATGAAGTTAATACTTGTTGTTTGGTATTTTTATCTAAATGCTGTGTTGTTAATGTGCTTAATGTCCGTCCTGGTCCCACTTCTAGAAAAACACCTTCAAACTGTTGTAACAGTAGAGATATTCCATCTGAAAATCTCACAGTTTCTCGCAAATGTTGACACCAATAATCAGGATTTGTCGCTTGTGCATCTGTAATCCAACTACCAGTTACATTGGAAATAAACCGAATGCGTGGTGGATTCAGTTTAACTTTTTTTACAGCCTCAAGAAATGCTTCTAGTATTGGTTCCATCATCACAGAATGAAACGCATGAGATGTATGCAACAGCCGACATTCAACTTGTTGAGAGGATAATTGATTTTTTAGTGTCGCAACTGCCTCGTTTGTTCCAGACACTACACATGAAGATGGGCTGTTAATCGCTGCGATTTGTAGAGAATTTTTATACAGCGTCTGTGCAGAGAGTAGCGATCGCACATCTTTTTCTGGAAGCCTAATTGCCAGCATACTTCCTGTGGGTACCTGTTGCATTAACTCTCCCCTTTTTGCCACAATTAATAGGGCATCTTCTAGGGAAAATACACCTGCAACAGTCGCGGCGACATATTCCCCGATGCTGTGACCAATCATTGCTTCTGGTTGTACTCCCCATGACATTAATAACTGGGCCAGGGCGTACTCTGTAACAAATAACGCGCTTTGGGTAAGGGCTGTTTGTTGTAGTCGTTTTGAAGCAGTCTCAGTGTCTTGTTCCTTGGGATACAGTAGGGAGCGGATATCAAGACCGAGGTGGGGTTGCAAAATCTCGGCGCAACTATCTACGTGTCTACGAAATGTAGCTTCAATTTCATATAGTTCCTGAGCCATGTTTGCATATTGTGAC
Organism: Nostoc cf. edaphicum LEGE 07299; assembly: GCF_015207245.1. Taxonomy (GTDB): domain Bacteria; phylum Cyanobacteriota; class Cyanobacteriia; order Cyanobacteriales; family Nostocaceae; genus Nostoc; species Nostoc edaphicum_B. The sequence continues at coordinate 3,177 of NZ_JADEXF010000132.1, read as the reverse complement.
CCTTGTCCGGAAAACATGAAGATAACTGGACAGTGACTTGGCTTCCGGTGGTGACTAACAACACGTAGCGGGTCTTGGTTGTCAAGTAATTTTACTGCATCTTTTTGGTCAGAGCAAACTACTATGCGGCGATAGTCAAAAGCCCGACGGCCTACTTGTAGAGTATAAGCTACATCAGGTAGGAAAATATCAGGATTTTGTTCCAAGTGAGTACATAGTTCCGTTGTCACAGTTTCCAGAGCTGTACTGGTTTTAGCTGACAGTAGAAGCAATTGCCAAGGACGCGAGGGACTGGAAGCCTCAATCACTGGAGCTTCTTCTAAAAGAACATGGGCATTAGTCCCGCCAATGCCAAAAGAACTTACACCTGCTCGACGTGGTGTACCGTTAGTTTTCCAGTCTGATAATTTGGTGTTGACGTAAAAGGGACTATTGGCAAAATCTATCTCAGGATTAGGATGTTCAAAGTGTAAGCTGGGAGGAATCAAACCGTGTTTAAGCGCCATGACCGTTTTTATTAAACTAGTTACGCCAGCGGCTATATTTTGATGTCCAACATTGGGCTTTACCGAGCCAATAGCACAGAATCCATTATTTTTGGTACGAGCTTCAAACACCTTTTTGAGGGCGCTAATTTCAATCGGATCTCCCAAGCTTGTGCCCGTTCCATGTGTTTCGATATAGGTAATTGTCTCTGGATTAAATCCAGCGATCGCCTGAGCCTCAGCTATTACTGAACCTTGACCACCCACGCTAGGCGCTGTATAACCTACCTTAGCGGCTCCATCATTATTAATAGCTGAACCTTTAATCACCGCATGAATGCAGTCCCCATCTGCCAAAGCATCCTCTAATCTCTTCAGTACGACAATACCTACCCCGTCGCCGAAAACAGTTCCATTTGCTTTAGCATCAAATGCACGACAGTGACCATCGGCAGAAGTTATCCCTCCTTCTTCATAGAAATAACCTTGCTTTTGCAGAGACTGTATCGAAATGCCACCTGCCAAAGCTAGATCACACTCATAATTCAGCAATCCTTGGCAGGCCGAGTGAACAGCTACCAATGACGTGGAGCAAGCCGTACTAATGTTAATACTCGGCCCTTTCAAGTCTAATTTATATGAAACTCTTGTGGCTGCAAAGTCTTGAACATTATTAAAGAAAATTGAGGAACCCATTGATTTGATCACGTCAGGATTAGAACCTAAATTGTCAAGCATATAAATACTCAAGTTGGTTCCTACGTAAACACCACTCAATCCTTTGCCTACTCCTGGAGCATAACCAGCATTTTCTAGAGCTTGCCAAGCACACTCAAGAATAATACGGTGTTGGGGATCCATGATTTCGGCTTCCCTTGGTGAGAAATCGAAGAAGGGAGCATCAAACATCTCGATGTCTGACAGACGAGCACCTGCTCTTACATACTGAGGATCGTGTAACCATGCTATATCTATGCCTGAAACAGCCAATTCCTCTTCATTGAAGAAGGAAATAGACTCCTGTCCATTACAAAGATTCTGCCAAAATTCCTTAACATCTTTGGCTCCTGGAAAACGACCAACAAGACCAATTATGGCTATACCTTTGATGGAATCATCCATTTCTCCGTTATCCATCTATCATCCTCCTTTGTTTCACTAATTTTCTTTTTTCTTGCATAGCCGTTTCTTTTCTGCTGGCACGTTCATCCGCTTGCTGAAATGTTGCTTCTTCAACAGTTCTTCCGCCGAGATATTCTGCTAAAGCACTTATGGTCGAATATTCAAACAGGTCAGCGATTGAAATATTTTTGTTTAATATTTTTATAAGTTTATTGCGAACCTGAATTATAAGTAATGAGTCACCTCCTAATTCAAAGAAATTATCATGGAGACCTACATCTTTTATCCCTAGAATTTCTTGCCAAATGTTAGCAATGCCTTGCTCTAGCTCATTTGTGACAGGAACATATCGATTTTGTAAATCTGGTCTGGGATGAAATGATAGTGAATTTTTTCGTTGTCTAGCTGCTGTATGTTGTAAAGATTTGAGATGAATCCATTGGTCAATCCTAGTTTGAATTTCTCCAGTAGAAATAACTATATGATTTAATTCACTACAGTTCAAAACACTTTGAAATGCTTCTATACCTTCTTTAGCATTTAACGCAAATTCAGTCACACTTGTGCCAACCGATATACCTTGTATATTTTCTTTTTCAAGTTGCCAACTATCCCAGCTTATACTGCTCCATAGAACAGGATGGCTCTGATTGTGTTTGTGTACAAAAGCGTCCATGAATATGTTCGCTGCTGAGTAGGCAACAAATCCTAATCCTCCTAAGACAGATGATAAGGAAGATAGCAATAAACAAAAATCAAGCTCTTTATTTTGCAAAACCTTGTCTAATACTATAAGTCCGTATACTTTTGGTTGAAATTGTTGCTCACAATCAGTTTTATTTATATTTTCAATGACTCCAAAAGACTTGCCTTCAAGAACTCCAGCAGCATGAATGACACCATTTAATTGACCAAATTGCTGTTGAGCCTGAGCAACAGCACTTCGCATTTGTTCTATGTTGCTGACATCAGCACTCATCAGCAAAACTTCTGCACCCAACTGTTCGAGTTCTTGAACTTTGCGAATCTTGCAGCTAGTACTATCAGTCTTATCATGAGTAGTGAGCCATTTTTCCCACTCATCTTTTTGTGGCAAAGCAGAACGTCCTACTAACAGTAGTTTTGCTTGTACAGTTCGAGCTAAGTATTCTGCTAAAACAAGTCCAATACCTCCAAGTCCACCTGTAATTAAATAGACTCCTTTTTCTCTTAGTCGAGGCTTTTCGATTTTAGCTTTATCAAAGCGCACAGGCTCAAAACTTTGCACCCACCGATTCAAACCTCGATAAGCAATTAACTTTTGGGAATCATCAACCGTCAGTTCTGCTAGTATTTTCTCTAGAAGTTTTTCTTCTTGCCAACTACCGTTAGAGGGTAAGATAACATCAATACTACAACAATGAATATTTGAATATTCTTGAGAAATAACTTTAACTGTTCCGAGTAAAGTTGCTTTCTCTGGAGAAAGTACTTCTGTTCCAGTTACTGAGTGTAGATTGTTAGAAATAACTGTAATATTAAAATCATCAGTAGTTTCTTGTCTTCCCAAAGCTTGGGCAAGATATAGGAG
>NZ_JADEXF010000131.1 GCF_015207245.1 Nostoc cf. edaphicum LEGE 07299 | reverse complement strand
GTACCGCCGTGTCTCAGAAGAGGGAATAATCGAGGCAAAACTCCGTTGTTCTAGTAAAGGCTTTTGCTTTGCTATTCAAGATGTGGAAGGAGCCGAGGATATTTACATCCGCGAAAGTCATCTGAGTAATGCTTGGAATGGCGATCGCGTTTTGGTGAGAGTTTTAAAAGAAGGCAGTCGCCGCCGCTCTCCCGAAGGTGAGGTGAAGCTGATTCTCGAACGCTCTAACCACACTTTACTGGCACGAATTAAGCAGGTAGAAACTGGTTTTCGGGCTGTGCCTTTAGACGATCGCTTACTGTTTGAACTCAAGATTCAACCGAATGGCGCAAAGTTAGAAGAAGCGATCGATCATTTAGTTCATGTGGAAGTTTTGCGTTACCCGTTGGCACAATATCCTCCCCTTGGTCGAGTCGTGCAAATCCTCGGCAGTGATGCCGAAGCTGCTGCTGATATAGATTTAGTTACGTGCAAACACGACCTTTCCCGGACTTTTCCAGATAATGTTCTAGAAACAGCTGCGAGGTTGCCCAAAAAGCTCCTCAAAGCAGACCTGAAAAATCGGCTAGATTTACGTAATTTGTTTACTCTCACGATTGAAGGGGTAAATAGCGATACCAAAGTTATAGAAAACGCTTTTAGTTTAGAAAAAAACTTAGCCGGAAATTGGCTTTTGGGCGTTCATATCACCGATGTTTCTCACTATGTCCAACCTGACGAAGCCTTAGATAGAGAAGCACTCAAACGAGGCAAATCAGTCTATCTAGGAGAATTGGTGTTGCCAATCTTGCCCCCAGCTGTAGCAGAACGCTGTTCTTTAGTACCTGGGAGCGATCGCTTAACCATCTCTTTTTTAATTACCATTGATCCCAAATCGGGAGAAGTGCTGGAATGGGAAATTCAACCCAGTGTAATCAATGTCGAGACTGCACTGACTACTGAACAAGCCCAAGCAATTCTCATAGGTGAAGCTCAAGATAAATCATCACAGGTTTCCCAAATCCTGCAAGACCTCCAAGCCTTGCAAACAGCCGTGAAACAGGTGCGCTTGACTCGTGGTAGTCTCCAGTTGAATCTGCCGCCTAGCCAAAATGCCTATTATGATGAGGGGATTCTCGGCGCTGTGGTGGTAAATGATTTACCAGTGCGATCGCTACTTACGGAGTTGGTACTGTTAGTTAATCAACTGTTCGCAACTCACTTAAATGCTCTTGGTGTTCCCGCTATCTGGCGAGTCCAAGGTACTCCTGATGTTGAAGATGTTCAGGAAATGCTGAAATTGGCAGTCAATTTAGGCGTTGACCTCACATTAGATCCAGAAGTTGATATCCAACCTTTAGATTACCAACATTTGACTACAGCTTTTGCTGAATCTCCCTCCGAGCAAGTTCTTACTTACTTGTTACAAGATACACTGAAACCGTCTGCATACAGTACCACCAAAGGATCTCACTTTGGTCTGGCACTACCGCAATATGTCCATTTTAGCGCTCCCTTGCGGCGTTTCCCAGATTTGCTGATGCAAAGAGTGTATTACTCGCTACTCGAAAACGGACGCGATCGCCGCAATACCCGTGTCAGAGAACGGGTTAACCTGCGCCACTCCTCCAGCCACGAGGAAATTAACTGGAACGTTTTACCCCCAGAATTGCAACAAGAACTGCAAAGCGATTTGACTAGGGTAATTGTTCAAATTAACGACCGAGAAAAAGAAGTCCAAGAAGCCGAAGCCGATTTAGCCGGACTGCAAAAAGCCCAACTGATGAAGCAACGCATCGGTCAGGTATTTCAAGGCGTGATTACCGGGGTTCAATCCTACGGTTTCTTTGTGGAAATTGAAGTAACCGCGGCTGAGGTGGAGTCCAGCAGTAATCCTGGCGTACCTTTGCGGGTAGAGGGATTGGTACACGTCAGTTCTCTCAAAGATGATTGGTATGAATATCGCGCCAGACAACAGGCACTATTTGGGCGCAAAAATCGCGCTTCTTATCGACTAGGCGATCGCGTCGCCGTCCAAGTTAAGAGTGTCGATTACTACCGTCAGCAAATTGATTTGGTAACAGTTGGCAGCGATGGCGTCGCTAAAGGTTTAACTGGCAACGATTCCCGTGACGACCTTTCAGACCTATACTTACCAAATGATATGGAGCCTGATGACCTAGATCCTTACTCTGAGGACGAGTAAAACCCACTAAAACTTACGTGTCAAATAACACTAAGCCTTTAATTTTAGGCGTATCGGGCGCATCTGGTCTGATTTACGCTGTTCGCGCGATCAAATTTTTGCTAGAAGCGGAGTATAGCATTGAATTGGTTGCCTCTAAATCAACTTACATGGTTTGGCAGTCAGAACAGGAAATTCGGATGCCACCAGAACCAACTGGGCAAGAACAATTCTGGCGAGAGCAAGCTGGTGTTGCACTTTCCGGTAAACTCCGGTGTCATCCTTGGAGCGATGTCGGAGCCGGAATTGCCAGCGGTTCCTTTGCCACTCTAGGGATGATGATTATTCCATGCAGCATGAGTACAGTGGCAAAGCTAGCAGTTGGCTTGAGTTCCGATTTACTAGAACGGGCAGCGGATGTCCAACTCAAAGAAGGGCGAAAGCTGGTTATTGTCCCGCGTGAAACGCCTTTTAGCCTCATCCACCTGCGTAACTTAACTTCTTTAGCAGAAGTTGGAGTTAGAGTTGTCCCCGCTATTCCCGCCTGGTATCACAATCCCCAAACCATCGAAGATTTAGTTGATTTTGTAGTTGCCCGTGCTTTAGATCAACTAGATATTGACTGTATTCCAATTCAGCGGTGGCAAGGTCGTCGCTAACACCCTGAGTGGATTTATTGTAAATTTCACAATAGTCCTAAAAAGGTAATGATAGAGATGGCTGATAGTGACAGTAGTCAGTGAACAGTAATTAGTGAAGAATAACCAGACTGATCGCTGACTATTGACAACTGACCACTGATAATTGACAACTGACAAAATTGCTATGGCTGTAATTCGCTTAATTCTATTGGTGGCAGTACTGGGAGGACTAACGCTGTTATTAGTCCAAAATTTCTCACCTGCCCTATCGCTAGTATTTTTGGGCGTGCAAACTCAACCATTACCACTAGCGATATGGATTTTGTTCAGTACTGCCACTGGTGCTTTCACATCGATATTGATTGCTACCTTATTTAATTTATCCAATTATTTTGTGGCAGGACAACGCCAAACTCCTAACAGAGCAACCACCCCTTCAACTCGTGCGAAGGCAACCCGGAGAGAAGAACCGACATCTCGCCCTGCTAGTCCTCCACCACCAGCTAGTAAAAATGAAGAGCCTAGCAGTGAGGAATTTGATGATTGGGAGACAAATAGCAGTAGAGATGATGATTGGAACTTTGATGAAAAGTCAGAGTCAGCGTCTATTCCTAATTCTCAAGCTCAACAACCTAGAGACTCAACAACTTACGAACGTCAATCAGAAGCCAAAAGCAGTTCTCGGTCTGGTTCAGTTTACTCCTACAGCTACCGCGAGCCAAAAAATACAGCTGCGGGAAAAACTGAATCAATTTACGATGCTGATTATCGAGTAATTATCCCCCCTTACCAGCCGCCAACTACCAATCAAGCCGATGATGATGATTGGGAATTTTTTGAGGATGATGATGATTTTGAAGATGATGGTAAACGCCCCCGTCGGTGAGATGTAACAGACGACATCTCTATTTAATGCCACACCGCTCTCTAGACTCCTGCTTGACCCTACCAGTCATGGCAGCTTCCTGCAAAGTCATGAAAGCATTAAAATCTTCCAAGTCATATCGGGTAGTCAACAGTTGTCGTAGTTGATCTTCAGCTTCAACTGTCAAATAACCAGTTGCTAAAGCTCTTTCTACAACGTCACGAATTCGAGTCATGGTTGACACCTCATTCATTCTATATTTATTCATTTAGGCTTATCGGGGTGAAATATGCAGTAGTCTTTGTGTCGAAACTTCAATTTCTTTGCAAGTTTTTTTGGGCGATCGCGGTAAATCAGTCATTATTTACACCTTTATTAGAAACATTTAATTGAGCGGGTCTTGTTATAACTAAATTTTTAGAATAACGACCCTGTGCTGTTAGAAACACAGTATTGTGTATACTTAAAATTACCCATCAGAGTCAAAACCCTGATTATTCAGATAGACAGATATTGTTTGGATAAAGTTTCAAACAAGCTATGTTAATTTTTTGGTTAAGCATAGAGATTACTATGCAGCAATTACCTAGTTACTTCAGGAAAATTACTACATTCCTAAGAAATTGATCAGTTATTCCTGATAGTAATTTCACAGAAGAATCGTTTATTTATTGCCTAATACAAGTTACTTTAAATACACTCGTAATAGTAATAACAGTAATTTATTCAACTCAAATATGAAGATGTATTTGTATAAGCTCAAAACAAGATAAAGTTATAAAAGTTACTCGTAAATTTTGAATTTGTAAAGGAAAAACCTTTAATACCCGTTGAAAATAAATTCCTGGGATGTCTACTTTGTAGTTGTAGTTCTGCGGAGATTTCTAATGGAGTTTATCAAAGTCATAGCAGTAATACTGCTAGAGTTTATCTTTCTAATTGATTAGATAAATACATAGAATAAATACTGAGTAACCAAGTCAGATACTCAATCAAGATGAAAAAATGGAGTCGCCCAAGATGCGTTAGCATACCCCTGCTCTTAAACAAGCTGTAACGGACACACCAGAAAGTATCGCATCGCTTTTTTACATTTATTTAAGTAAAACAATAAAAGCTTTCAGAGAAATTCAAGTTGATATCTCATTTCTTCTGGCTCAAGAACTTCCCAGATTAAAATTAAACTCCTCAATATTTCCCCAATTGAGCGACGGTTCTGAGCGCAGTAAATAATTCCTGAGTGCATAATCAAGCCACCTTGATGAAGTATCACAAAGTCATCATCATGGGTGAAAATTACTCGATTCTGAGACATTGCAAAATAAAGCTGTTCTCCATCTAATGCAGCTATCAGTCCTGTTTCTGATGTAGTTGTCACATCAATCCCACGACGACGTAAGCCTTCTGCTATAGCATTACTGACATTCTCATCTAGGTGGAATCGAATTTTTTGTGTCATTTCGATTCTTTAGTTTCTCTTGCAAAATCGAAGGAGTTTCAGCCTGTACTTCTCTGACAAAGGCTTCTCCTTCTGCAATTTCTTGCCTGATCTCATCTTGATGATCGTGGTAATAAGCTAGAGCAGCATAGACATCAGCTAAACTGATGCTGGGATAATGATAAACGATTTCGTCAGGGGAAAGCCCCATCTGTTCGTGCCAAATGACAATATCTTGCACTCTAATTCGGTGTCCTGCAATGCGCGGTTTACCCCCACACACACCCGGAGTAATTTCAATGTGTTCTGAGATTACTGGTATTTTGGACATCTGATCAAGAAACGCTCCTATAAGAACAAATTATATTATGATTATCATCTTATTAGCGATCGCCTTTCCAATGTTGTGGGCGATTGAGTGCGTTGGCACAACCTAACCCAGGCATTGCTTGAATACGCACGTATGAATCGTTAAGTTTATAATTAGAAACTATGACTCAGCACTCAGAATTGGAGCGAAGCAACTGGTGAGCAGCTTATTACAAGGAGTCAACCTTTACTTAATTGGTATTATGGGCGTTGGTAAGACGACAGTAGGGCGCTTACTAGCAAAAGAATTGGGTTATGGGTTTGTGGATACCGATGATGTTATTGCCCAAGCAACAGGTAAATCTATCAATCAGATATTTACCGACGAAGGTGAAGCAGGGTTTCGCCAGTTAGAAAGCGACGTACTTTCACAAGTTTGTGCTTTTACAAAGTTGACTATCGCAACTGGTGGGGGCATTGTACTCCGGCGAGAAAATTGGGGTTACTTGCACCACGGTTTGATAGTGTGGCTGGATTCGCCAGTGGAGATAATTTACAGCCGTTTAGCTGAGGATACCACAAGACCACTGCTGCAAGATGCTGATCCTAAAGGGAAATTGCGATCGCTCCTAGAACAACGAACACCACTTTACTCTCAAGCTGATTTGCACATCACCGAGCGAGAGGGAGATACACCTGAAAATGTTGCCAAACGAGTACTTGAAGGAATTCCTGGCATCCTGAAAAAAGCTGTTTCTAATTAATGGGGAATATTAATGTAACTGTGTCTGCAAAAGATATTTTTCATGAATCAGTTAAAAAAGCTTTGCAAAAAGAACAATGGATAATTACAAGCGATCCATTAAAATTCAAATTTGGGGAAGTCAACTTCCAAATTGATTTAGGTGCAGAGAAAATAATTGCCGCAGAAAAAGGAAATGAAAAAATAGCAATTGAAATCAAAAGTTTTTTAAACCCCTCTGCAATTACAGATTTTTATTCCGCCTTGGGACAATTCCTGAGTTACCGTCTAGCGTTAGCAGGATATGAACCAGAGCGAATATTATACTTAGCAGTTCCATTGGATACGTACAAAACATTTTTTCAACTTGAATTTACTAAAACTGCGATAAAACAGTATCAGGTCTTGTTAATTGTTTATGAGCCGGAAAATGAGGTGATTGTACAGTGGATAAATTAGCCAAATATCAAGAATTGGTGAAAACATTGTTGACGAACTATGCCAGTGATGATGTCTCTGACAATGATGTCGAAGTCCAACTCATTTTAGACACAGAACGCAATCATTATCAATGGATGAATGTAGGTTGGCAAGGATTTAATCGTATTTATCGATGCGTGATGCATTTTGATATTAAAGATGGCAAAATATGGCTGCAACAGAACTTAACCGATCGCAATCCAGCAGAGGAGTTAGTGATGATGGGAGTACCACGAGAGGATATTGTCTTGGGTTTGCAAGCTCCATACAAGCGTCAGTATACAGATTATGGCGTAGCGTAATGCGATCGCTCCTCGAACAACGAACATCACTTTACTCTCAGCGAATACTTGAGGCAATTCCTAGCGTTCTCAAAACACAAGTTTCTCATTAAGAAAACTCAAGTTACCAAATTTTGCCCATCCGCAGGATAAACCCTGGTAATTCTGGATTACCACTAACTGCTTCGGGATTATCCAAAATTTCAACTTCTCGATTCGGACGGTAAATGTAGACTTTTCGATTCTGCCGATCAATTAACCAGCCTAGTGATGCACCGTTATCAAGGTGATGAACCGGCTAACTCGTTGCCGCTGCGCTCAATTAGGCGGTGTTGGGACGCGGGAACAGTTAACTCGCTACATCACATCCAATGACCGTATTTCTGGCAATAAATTCCTCAATACGTTCTAAATTTCCTTGTGATCGTCCTGATTTTCTAGCATTGTAGAATAATTCACCAATAGCAACACTGGAAATAAAAATTTCTTTTGCATTTACCAGCTGATTATTTACTTCGATATCATTTGCAAATAAAGCAATAATAAATAATAGTGTCAAGCAGGTATCTACCACTCATCTATATCTACCTGTTCGCAACCTTGTTCAATTGCTTCGCGCATCAACTGAATATCGTTTGGTGATATTGTACC
>NZ_JADEXF010000130.1 GCF_015207245.1 Nostoc cf. edaphicum LEGE 07299 | reverse complement strand
ATGCAATATCTTAGATATACTCTATCGCCATCGAATTATTCATAAAGATATTAAACCAGCCAATATTTTAATTAATCCAGAAACAAAACAAGTCAAATTAATAGATTTTAGTATTGCATCTTTGCTGCCACAGGAAACTCAAACACTAATCAGTCCCAATGTGTTAGAAGGGACACTCGCTTACATTTCTCCAGAACAAACCGGAAGAATGAATCGGGGGATTGACTACCGTACTGACTTTTATTCTTTAGGCGTAACGTTCTATGAATTGTTAACTGGAAAATTACCGTTTCAGTCAGATGATCCAATGGAATTGGTGCATTCTCATATTGCCAAACAACCGCCTTCAGTTATCAGTTATCAGTTATCAGTTAGCAGTACAGAAATTCCCCAAGTTTTATCTGACATCGTCATGAAATTGATGGCGAAAAATGCTGATGACCGTTATCAAAGTGCGTTAGGACTGAAATTTGATTTAGAAACTTGTTTAACTCAACTTCAGGAAACAGGTAAAATTAACAGTTTCCCAATTGCACAACGAGATGTATGCGATCGCTTTCTCATTCCTGAAAAACTCTATGGGCGAGAAACAGAAGTAGCAACTTTAGTTCAAGCATTTGAGCGCGTTAGTGAAACGATCGCCTTTCGTGGAACTTCCTCATCTACTCGCACTTCCACCACTGGCAACGCTAGTATTTCTGATACGCTGGATTTTACCTCTGTCCTCAAAGCAGCTCTTGCTATTTCCAGTTCTTTAGAATTAGATACACTTATTGCTAGTCTTAACCATATTCTCCTCGAAAACTCTGGTGCGAAAAAATGTGTATTGCTGCTTCCTGAAGATGATATTTGGCAAGTACGAGCAATTACTTTTATTCATGATGATGAAATAGAAACTATCCTCAGCCGACAATCACTAGCCAATTGTCCAGATATTCCTGTAAGAATTATTAATTACGTCAAAAATACCCAACAAACAGTTGTTATAGACAATTGTAAAACAGATATTCCTGGCGTAGTTGAGGAATATATGTTGCAACATCAGCCCCAAAGTGTATTTTGTACTCCGCTTATTAATCAAGGGCATTTGGTAGGTATTATTTATCTAGAGAATAAACTGACTCAAGGGATATTTAATAGCGATCGCCTCAGCCTAATTAACTTACTTTCTTCCCAAGCAGCAATATCCTTAGAAAATGCCCAATTGTACACTAATTTACAGGACACCGAAGCCCGCTTCCAGCGCCTTGCAGAAAATGTTCCGGGAATGATTTATCAATTCCAACTTTTACCAGATGGTATTGCCAGGTTTAACTACGTTAGCACTGGTTGTTATGAAATTTACGGAGTTTCATCAGAGCAGGCGGTAGCTGATGCGAGCAGCTTGATATCTCGAACTCACCCAGAGGATATGGCGCGTTTTCAAGAGTGTATTACCATTTCTGCTCAAACCTTGGAGCCTTGGCAATATGAAGGACGAATTATTACCCTTTCCGGTCAGTTAAAATGGATTCAAGCCGCATCCCGTCCAATCAAACAAGCTGATGGCTCAATTATTTGGGATGGCTTGTTATTAGATGTTACAGACCGCAAACAAGCCGAAACCGCCGTAATTCAAAAATCCCAAGAATTGAAAAAAACTTTAGAAGAATTACAACAGGCACAATTACAAGTTGTTCAAAGTGAGAAAATGTCTGCATTGGGTAATTTAGTTGCCGGGGTAGCCCATGAAATGAATAATCCTTTGGGCTTTATTGCTGCAAGCCTCAAACAAACTAAACCCACCATTGCGGATATTGTTGAACACTTGAAACTATATCAAGCAAGTTTCCCCAATCCTGATGAGCAAATCAAAGAACATGCCGAAGAAATTGACTTGGATTATAGCTTAGAAGACTTACCCAAGATTATTGATTCAATGTTAATAGCGTGCGATCGCCTCCACAATATCAGTACTAGTCTTCGTACTTTCTCCCGCGCTGATAAAGATTATAAAGTGTTATTTAATATCCACGAAGGTATCAACAGTACAATTTTAATTCTCAAACATCGCCTGAAAGCAAATGAACAACGACCAGCTATTGAAGTGATAACTAAGTATGGTAATTTGCCCCAGGTGGAATGTTTCCCTGGTCAACTAAATCAGGTGTTTATGAACATCCTGGCTAATGCGATTGATGCTTTGGAAGAATCAAACACTGGGCGAAGTTTTGAGGAAGTAAAGGCTAATCCCAACCGGATTACAATTACAACCTCAGCAGAAAATAAAGGCATAAAAATTGCCATTGCTGATAACGCAAAAGGGATGACTGAAGAAGTCAAACATAAAATATTTGACCACTTATTTACTACTAAATCTGTCGGTAAAGGTACAGGATTAGGATTAGCGATCGCTCGTCAGATTGTTGAAGAAACCCACAATGGTAAATTGGGTTTTAACTCTATTCTGGGTGAGGGTACAGAATTTTTCATTGAAATAAAGTTTTAATAACACTAACCAGGTAAATCAGCAGCACTCTGGATATTTTTTAATATTAAATCAGGGCTACTACGTTTAATTAAACCAGTTAGGACTTTACCAGGGCCAATTTCTACTACTTGCTCGATGCCATTGGCTGGTAATTGCAGAGAAATTTCTCGCCATCTTACAGAACCAGTCATTTGTTTATTCAAGCGTTGCTTTAAAATCTCGGCATCAATAGATGGAATTGGTTCTACATTAGACAACACTGGAACAGTAGCTGGTTGAAATTCCACAGATTCTAGAATGTCTTGAAATTCCGCCGCCGCTGGTGCTATTAAATGTGAATGAAATGCTCCAGAAACTTTTAGGGGAATAGCACGCTTGGCTTTCACTTGAGTCATCACTGCTTGTACAGCCTCAGTCGTGCCTGAAATTACTACCTGAGCCGAACTATTGTCATTCGCCAGCACCACATCAGGGTTTTCGGCAATGGCTTTTTCCAACTGTTCGCTGTCAAAATTCATCAAAGCCGCCATCATCCCACCGACGGCGCTATCCATGAGTTCTGCACGGCGCTTTACTAGATATAAACCAGCTGACCACTCAAAGACACCCGCTACATAAAGGGCAGAATATTCTCCCAAACTGTGGCCAGCAACTAAATCTGGCTGGTGTCCTCGTTCTCGCAGAAGGTCAGCAAGAATGCTTTCTACCACATAAAGACTTGGCTGAGTGTATAGCGTCTGTGATAACTTCTCTTCTTGAGTTTGACAAATTTCAGTTACAGACCAGCCCAAAATATCCTCAGCTTTGGCAAGCTTGTCTTTAGCGGACGGTATATCTAGTAAATCCATTCCCATTCCCAGCGTTTGGGAACCTTGTCCGGGAAACACCCATGCAGTTTTTGTCATTTGTCAATAGTCAGTGGTCATTGGTCATTTGTCATTGGTCATTTGTCATTCACAAAAGACAAATGACTAATGACTAATGACAAAATATTTATTTTCCCCATTGAAAAATTGCCGCGCCCCAGGTAAGACCGGCACCAAAACCGGATGTCGCAACGATGTCATTGGGTTTAATTTTACCTTGTCGTACCGCTTCATCTAAAGCTAAGGGGATGGAAGCAGCTGAGGTATTGCCGTACTGGGCGAGATTACTTATAACTTTATGTTCTGGGATGTTTAGTCGTTGGGCAACGGCATCGATAATCCGTTGATTGGCTTGATGTAATATCAGCCAATCTATTTTATCGACGCTGATGTTGGCTTGAAACAAGGCTTTATCAATGATTTCTGGCACTTTTTGCACAGCAAAACGATAGACTTCTTTGCCGTTCATCGTAATTGGTTGGTAAGTGCCTTTGGTGATATTTACATCAGTCACCAGTTCTTGAGAAGTTCCTGCATAAGCAAGGTTGAGGTAATGATTTTGAGTACCATCACTTTTAAGTGCAAATCCTAATAAGCGATCGCTTTTGGCAGCTTGTAACACCACTGCCCCAGCACCGTCACCAAACAATACACAAGTGCGCCGATCTTCCCAATCAACCCAGCGAGAGAGTATATCTGCCCCTATCAACAGTACATTTCTATAGGCGCCAGTTCTAATGTATTGGGCTGCTGTAACCAAACCAAACACAAAGCCAGAGCAGGCAGCGGTCAAGTCAAAGGCGACTGCGTTAGTGGCTCCCAATTGCGCCTGTACTTTACAAGCAGTACCAAACAAATCATCAGGGGTGGAAGTCGCTAGCAGAATCAGGTCTAGGTCTTCTGGTTTAATTCCTGAAGCGGCGATCGCCTGACTGCTAGCGGCAGTAGCGAGTACACTCAAGGACTCAGATGGCAGAGCTAATCGACGCTCACGAATTCCCGTTCTTGTAGCGATCCACTCATCTGATGTTTCAACTAGTTCACTCAATGTCTCGTTGTGTAGGGAAGTTGCTGGTACTGCCGAGCCGCTTCCGGTGATTGCTACGCCTAAGTTTTGCACTCTTAATCTCCCAAGCTATCAGCTTTTTGTCTTTTGTCCTTTGTCCTTTGTCCTTTGTCATTTGTCATTTGTCCTTTGTTATTTGTCCTTTGTCATTTGTCATTTGTCCTTTGCAAATGACTAATGACGAATGACTAATGACGAATGACTAATGACCAATGACCAATGACTAATGACCAATGACTAACCACTTTCGCGCTCTAGGATATATTGGGACTGAATTCGTTGTATCACCTGGTTGTCAACGGCTTCTTTTGCCATGCGAATTGCATTGAAAATTGAAGGTGCTTGGGAGCTACCGTGACCGATAAAACAGACTCCTGCCACGCCTAGCAGTAAAGCACCACCATGTTCTGCGTGATCCATTCGCTGCTTAATCCGCTTCAAGTTGGGTTTTAAGAGTGCGGAACCGATTTGACCGTGCAATCCTTGGGGTAATTCTTCCCGCAGAATTTGCAGAATCACTTCTCCAACGGCTTCGGCAAATTTTAACAATACATTGCCGACAAAGCCATCGCAGACAATTACATCAAAGCGACCAGAAAGCACATCACGCCCTTCAGCATTGCCAATAAAATTAATTTGGGAATTTTCGCGTAGCAGTTGGTGGGCGCGGACGGCTGCATCTTTGCCTTTAGAGTCTTCTTCACCGATATTCAGCAAACCCACCTTCGGTTCATCTGTACCCAAAACATACTTACTGTAAGCCGATCCCATAACGCCAAACTGCTCTAAGAACTTGGGGCGGCAATCTACATTTGCGCCAACATCAAGTACTAGCACTGGCTTACCAGCAATAATTGTGGGAAAAACTGTCCCGATCGCTGGGCGATCGATTCCTGGCAATCGTCCTAAACGGAGCAAAGCTGATGCCATAGCGGCTCCAGAGTGACCAGCCGAAAATACGGCATCTGCCTTTTGTTGCTTGACTAAATCCATCGCTACATTGATAGAAGCCTTGCGTTTGCGTCTAACTGCATTTAAAGGCTCCTCATCCATCGCGATCGCTTCTTCAGCATTCACGATCTCTACCTGCCCTAAACTTGTTTTTGATGGCAAGGCAGCTTCT
Source organism: Nostoc cf. edaphicum LEGE 07299 (assembly GCF_015207245.1). Taxonomy (GTDB): domain Bacteria; phylum Cyanobacteriota; class Cyanobacteriia; order Cyanobacteriales; family Nostocaceae; genus Nostoc; species Nostoc edaphicum_B. The sequence continues at coordinate 2,051 of NZ_JADEXF010000130.1, read as the reverse complement.
ATTTGTTGGGGATCGCCAACCAACAATATATCTACACCCAATTCTTCTCTTGCCCGCAATGCGCCAGCAACGATTTCACCGGGTGCATGATCCCCTCCCATTGCGTCAATTGCGATCCGTACACGAGTCGATCCCATTGCTCACAGCTTCTAGAAACCTTACAAATTTTACCAGATGGCAAAGCCCGAAAAAGCTTAATTTTCTGACCGCCAAATTAATTCTGTTACTATTGCAACAATTTTTACTGGCACGCTCAAGATAGCACGAATTGTTGAGTATTGGGCATGGGGCATGGGGCATTGGGCATTGGGATTAGGGGAAAGGTGACAGGTGATAGGGAATAATCTGTACCCTGTAACCTTTACTCTATTCCCCTCTTGACTCCCTATTCACCACTTCCCAGCACCCAATCGACTAACGTCCGAACGCCGTAACCAGTTGCCCCTGCGCCGTTGTAGCCATTTTCTTTATCTGTCCACACTGGGCCAGCAATATCTATGTGTGCCCAAGGGGTTTGTTTGACGAATTGCTTGAGGAAAAGGGCAGCGGTAATTGCACCACCTGGACGCGGGCCTGTATTTTTCATATCCGCTATACCAGACTTTAACCCTTCAAAATATTTTTCTTCCATTGGCATCCGCCAAATCTTTTCTCCTGAAGTTTCCGCAGCTTTTTCGATTTGGGAAGCGACAGCTTCATCGGGAGTGTACAAACCAGCAATATCTTCACCCAAGGCAATGACGTTGGCACCAGTCAGGGTGGCTAAATCCACGATCGCATCTAATCCCAATTTGTCGGTATACACTAAGGCATCTGCTAAGGTCAAACGTCCTTCAGCGTCGGTGTTGTTCACTTCGATTGTTTTGCCATTTGATGCTGTGAGAATGTCTCCTGGACGCATGGCACGACCGCTAATCATGTTTTCGGTTACAGCGGAGATGAAGTGAACTTCCGAATCTGGCTTAATTTGAGCAATTGCTTTGGCTGCGCCCAAGGTAGCAGCTGCACCGCCCATATCAATTTTCATAGTTTCGATGCCGCTACCAGCACCTTTGATGTTGAGTCCGCCGGAGTCGAAGGTTAAACCTTTGCCAATAATTGCTAATTTCTTTTTGGGTGTACCTTCTGGCTTATAAGTTAGGTGAATAAATTTTGGTGGCAAATCGGAAGCTTGGGCTACTCCCAAAAATGCACCCATGCCCAACTTTTCGCAGTCTTCTCGTTCCAGAATTTCTAGTTGTAAACCATAATCCTTGGCGATCGCTTGAGCAGTTTCGGCTAAGGTAATTGGTGTGACTGCGTTGGCTGGTGCTGCCACTAATTGCCGTGCCAAATTTACCCCAGAAACAATTTGATTGGCGCGGGTAATGGCGGCTTCTTGTCCACCGAAACCCAGTAAATCTATACTTTCTATTTGTGAACCTTTATCTTCTGGTTCGGATTTAAAGCGAATATCTTGATAGAGTGCTAATTCCACACCTTCTGCGATCGCTTGGGCACTGGCGGCTGGATCGTTATTCCACAATGGAAAACTAAAACCCAGAATTTTGCTTTTTTGCTTTTTTCCTACCCTAGCTACAGCCGCAGCAGCGCGGCGCAGAGTATCTAGTTTTAGTGCATCTGGTTTACCTAAACCGACCAAAATCAATTTCCGCACTGGGCTATCAGCATTTACACGGGTGAAAATAGTGCTATTGGCTTTACCTTTAAATTCTTCTTCAGTAATCAGTTCTTTTAATACCCCGGAAAACTTTTGATCTAAAGTAGCTAGTTCTCCGGTTAACTCTACTGCATCTTCAAATAATCCAATTGCCAAACTATCACCTGCCCACTCTAGTAAAGGCTTATCACTAGGTTGAATTTTCATTTTGGGATTTTGCGTAAATATTCCTTCTTGTACCAGTATTGCTCAAAATTCTTGTTTCATGGTGTAAGGAGCGGGCATTGGGGCATTGGGGAGCAGGGGTCAGCAAGTATAAATTAATAAATTAGTATAAATAACACTCGTCAATGAGTCTTTGATACTCGTTAATCCACCTCAGAACTCCGTT
>NZ_JADEXF010000129.1 GCF_015207245.1 Nostoc cf. edaphicum LEGE 07299 | reverse complement strand
TCTTGCTACAGATCCAACACTATCTTGTTGACCACTAAAAAAAGCATATTTTAGTGGGTAACTTAAACCCATTTATGCAGACACTATCTATAAGACGCTATGCATAACTTGCTTTTCCGTAAGATACACCGACTCGCTTTGGTGGCGTTATCCGCTTTTTAGTTCACAATTTAATTCTGTTAGCGGATAGCCAAGGTTTAGCCCATTCTGGCTTCTGAATTCTTTCCTGTTAAAATTGACGCCTGTTGATTGCTTTCAAAAGCACATCTGCATCTGCTCTTGAAACTCACAGGCGTCAAAGCACTTTGTGGTGACTAATTTAGAATAGTCCCAAGGTCAAAGATTTATCCAATGGCAAAGCAGCACCAATACCTAGCCACACGGTAACAAGAGTACCAACAAGGAATACTGTGGTTGCAACTGGACGGCGGAAGGGGTTTTGGAACTTATTCACGTTCTCAATAAAGGGAACGAGGATTAGCCCTACTGGTACAGAACCCATTGCTAACACTCCTAAAAGTTTGTTAGGAAGCGATCGCAAAATTTGGAAAACTGGATACAAGTACCACTCTGGCAAAATTTCCAATGGTGTGGCGAAAGGATTTGCTGGTTCACCGGTCATTGCGGGATCTAGCACGGCTAGAGCCACAATCGCAGCGAAGGAACCCATGATCACAATTGGAAAGACGTAAAGTAAGTCATTAGGCCAAGCGGGTTCACCATAGTAGTTGTGACCCATGCCTTTAGCGAGTTTGGCTCTTAACTGAGGATCGCTCAGGTCAGGTTTTTTTTGTGTTGACATTTTGAAATGTGCTCTCCTGCTTAAGTTAAATTAAAGCATTTGTGAAAGCTATCAGCTACTAGGCAACCAACAGGCGGGAAACAGCGTTTCTATATCTACAGTCATCCGCCTGAAGTTTTCTATAGCTTTACGCTCCAGATACAAGTATTTGTTTTTTGGAACTTATGTGCAATTAATTTCTTGTGTTTCATAAGTTTAAAACAAACAACTCGATCTGAAAACTAACAAATGTTGCCTTTCGCTAATAGCTAAGATTACAAAGGCCCGGAAATGCCTTGCTTGCGGATCATCAAGAAGTGAAACAGCATGAATACTGCAATCAACCAAGGCAGTACAAATGTGTGTGCGCTGTAGTAACGAGTTAGTGTTGCTTGACCAACACTGGAACCGCCACGTAGCAGGTCGGAAATCAGAACTCCAACCACAGGAATTGCTTCTGGTACGCCGCTAACGATTTTCACAGCCCAGTAGCCAACTTGATCCCAAGGTAGAGAATAACCGGTAACTCCGAAGGAGACGGTGATCACAGCTAGGATTACACCACTTATCCAGGTCAGTTCGCGGGGCTTTTTGAAACCACCAGTCAGATAAACCCGGAAGGTGTGCAAAATCATCATCAATACCATCATGCTGGCAGACCAGCGATGGATGGAGCGAATTAGCCAACCGAAGTTTACTTCATTCATGATGTACTCTACTGAGGAGAAAGCTTCAGTAACTGTTGGTCTGTAGTAGAACGTCATGGCAAATCCAGTAGCAAACTGGATGAGAAAGCAAACCAAGGTAATTCCACCCAGGCAGTAAAAGATATTGACGTGGGGAGGGACGTACTTGCTAGTAACGTCTTCGGCGAGTGCCTGAATCTCCAGGCGTTCCTCAAACCAGTCGTAAACGTTGGCCATACAATCTCAAGTTCCTAAAAGTCGGTTGCGGTTGATAAATCCCGAAGTTCTGAATCGGCTGAAGCCTTCGCTCAGACTTCTCTCCCAACTAGTAATTTTGGGATTTTAGTAAAGGGGAGTTTTTTTTTCTTTGCTTTTTAGCTTTCAGTGTGCTAAGAGACTTCAGAAACTTTACACTCTGTAAAGATGGAATATATTGCGATCTCTTTACGCCCCTACACACAAAATAGTGGACACAAAGTAGATTTTATCCTTTGGTGAGTGGATACGATGCATCAGTTGACTGAACAACTTGATGAGAAAAATGCACCACTTCTATAAAAAAAGTAACATAATCGAGAGATAGATTTCATCAAACAACAGAGGAAGTAGGCATTATCTAAGCAATTTGGGTTGAGGTGGAATTGATAATGGGGTTCATGAATAAACAAGTCTTTCGGGTTGGATTTTCATTGTTAATGGCGGTTTGCTTAGCGTTGGGTACGCTCACTCAGCCAGCGGTGGCTTTGACGGGGGAACAAAAGCTGGTTTCGGAAGTTTGGCGAATTGTTAATCGTACTTATCTAGATGAGACATTTAATCATCAAAACTGGGCGGCTGTGCGGCAAAAGGTTCTGGAGAAGCCACTGGCAGACTCAAATGCCAGTTATGAGGCAATTGGGAAGATGCTCAAGAGCCTCGACGATCCTTTTACCCGCTTTTTAGATCCAGAACAGTACCGCAGCTTGCAGGTCAATACTTCTGGGGAACTGACTGGGGTAGGATTGCAAATTGCCTTGAATTCTGAGAATGGGAAGTTGGAAGTAGTGGCTCCCATCGCCGGTTCACCGGCAGATAAAGCGGGGATTCGACCACGCGATCGCATTGTCAAAATTGAAGGTGTTTCCACAGAAAATCTCACCCTTGATGAAGCTGCTACCAGAATGCGCGGGCCGAGTGGCAGCCTTGTGACTCTCGTAATCGAACGGGACGGAGAGGCAGAAACGGAAATTAGACTGACACGCGATCGCATTGCTCTTAACCCTGTGGTTTCAGATTTGCGTGTTTCTGCTGAGGGTACACCCATTGGCTACCTACGTCTTACACAATTTAATGCCAACGCTTCAACAGAATTGGCACACGCTATTTCTAGTCTAGAAAAAAAAGGCGCTGCTGCCTACATTTTAGATTTACGAAATAATCCTGGGGGGTTATTGCAATCAGGAATTGAAATTGCCCGTCTGTGGTTAGACTCCGGCACGATTGTTTACACTGTTAACCGACAAGGTATTCAAGGTAGTTTTGAAGCCTTTGGGCCAGCCCTGACGAACGATCCTCTGGTGATTTTGGTGAATCAAGGAACTGCCAGTGCTAGCGAAATTCTCGCTGGCGCACTCCAAGATAACGGTCGTGCCCAGTTGGTAGGCGAAACTACCTTTGGCAAGGGTTTAATTCAATCCTTGTTTGAATTATCAGATGGTTCGGGCTTGGCAGTCACAATTGCTAAGTATGAAACTCCTGAACACCGGGATATTAACAAACTAGGTATTAAGCCAGATAAAGTTATTTCCCAACCAGCCATTAACCGCGAAGAAATTGGTACCGAAGCGGATTTGCAATATCAAGCTGCTGTGGAACTTTTGAAGAAAAACTCGGTGGTAGCAGGGAAAGCTTGAAGAAGGGTACAAGGAGACAAATCAGGTGGGGATTCAGACTCCATCTGATCCCATAAGGAACAAATAAGATTTAGTTATGCCGATAATGGTAGCTAAATCACAAATTCAGTTCCTTCACCAAGTTGGGAATTCACCGCGATCGCTTTGCCATGTTTTTCTACAATGATTTGACGAGCGACGCCAACCCCAAACCTGTACCTATTACCGACAGATTTCGTTGTAAATAAATGGCCAAAAATCTTTTGTTTGATTTCTTCACTCATCCCCTTACCATTATCTGCAATGGCAATTTTTACGAGTTTATCTGCTATTGAAGTGGTAATGGTAATTCGGTTGGGATTGGCTTTAATACCTTCAAAACTTCGTCCAATATTCGACTCATGTAAGGCATCAATGGCATTAGCAAGAATATTCATAAATACCTGATTTAATTGCCCAGGGAAACATTCTACTTGAGGTAAATTACCGTAGTTGGTGACAACTTCAATCGCCGGACGTTGTTCGTTAGCTTTCAGACGATGTTTGAGAATAAGAATGGTGCTATAGGACTCATATCTTATTTTTGAACAATATTTCAGATAAAACCCTGATAAAACGGGCTTTTCAGTCTCAGTATGTTTTCAGAAATCAAATCGGAGTCCTATATCAATACCTTGGTGGATATTGAAAGGGACTTTGTAATCTTGGTCAGCACGAGAAAAAGTTCTTAAACTGGTGCTAATATTTTTTAGTCGAAACAAGTCTTCGATTACGATCCAAGCAAACCGACGCAGCACTTTGGGGAGAAAGAATTGGTTTTGATGCCGTTTATGCAGTTGGTGGTACATTGCTCAGGACGCCACAGTGATACACGGGACTGGGGACTGTACTTTGCGATCGCACTACTGCCAAACCCAAAAAATAGAGCCACGCAGAAAATAGCAAAAACAGCCTCAAGTTATTGAAAGGTGCGTTGGCGTAGCCCGTCGTAGACATCACTGATTTATTTACTACTTAAAAGCTGGTTGAAGTCTGTGGTAAGCTTTTGCCCGTGATTACTAAGTTTTTCGGCTTGCCATAGCTAAAAATTACTCTACACCAATGCAATACTGTCCATCTGGATGTACGCGTTGCAAAACCTGAACGATTGAGTCTGTCAAAATGACGGTTTGGGGATGCTCTTGAAAATTTTTTACAAACGTACCATCAGACTCTGGTAGTTGAGCGCGATCGGGAAACTGAGGCGGTATAGCAATATCAGCAAGTGTTTCACTCATACTTTGAAAAGTATTGCAGCTATTTATTTAATGCTTTACGCTTCCCATAAGGTGTTACTAACTAGTATAACACCTTGCTCTGTCTTGATTTCAGTGCTTTTACCCTGCCAGAACCGCTTTAATCGCGGGTAGAAAGATATGAAATCTGATATTTTGAAACTCTATGTATTTTAAGTTAAGCGGCATAGTAGGAGCGATCGCTATTTTATTGAGTAGTGGTAGTGCGTTCACCGGAGGTGTTGGCGCAGCCATCGCTGAAGGTGTTGGCGTGGTCATCGATCAAGATGGACAAAGATATATCACTGTGGGGCATGATAAATTAGGAAATAGCGTCGCTCTGGACACAGAAAGCATTAAGGGCACGACATACAAGCTTTACGGAATGTATGGTGATGGCATCTTCGAAACTACCTTCGATGCATCATGTACAGAATCGCGGCTTTTTCGGAATCGCATTGCCATTTATGGTTCCGAGGGACAGCTACTTGAAGAGGATAAGGAAAAAGGAGAAATACCTTTTGTAGCTAATTCTTCACCAGGCAAAGGAATGCAAATTGTTTGTCAAAAGATTGGTGCTAGTGGTTGGTAGTTGCTCAATATTTTATGAGTAGGGAATGGGGGTAGGGAATGGGGAATAAGCAATGCCCAATTCCCAATTCCCAGCTAAAAAATACTAAGGACAAAACAACGTGTCACGTGTATCTCGTCCTGTAGTGGGATTAGTCCCTTTGGCAAGTTTGCACAATTTTTTTTGCTCATCGGGACGCAGTAGCACATCGGTAAAATCTGCCCCGTCAATGACTGCACCATCAAATCTGGCGTTAGCAGCAAAGGCACCCTCCAACAGTGCATTTGTCAAATTTGCTCTGACTAAACGAGCCGAGTCTAAAGTGGCATTTCTCAAGTCAGAACCCTCCAAATTCGCAGACTCCAAATTTGCCGCAAAGAAACTGACACCGTTCAAATTAGCTCGGCTGAAGTTGCTCTGGCGAAGATTAGCTTTAGTAAAGCTAGAGTCTGTTAAATCACGTCCTGAAAAATTGGCCTCAACCAAAATTTCTTTATTATATTCAAGTGCCAAAGCTGTTGGAGCAAAACCGACCGCTGCGGTGATGCTAACTATTCCCCAAAGGAATAAGCTGAGTATACTTGCCCAAGTGTGATGGTTTGTTTTACGCTTCAATTCCAACTCAGCGCTGGATAAGTTGAGTGTAGAACCCGTTGTGCGTAGGCGTAGCCCGCCGCAGGCATCGCTTAACCTAGAATTCACAGAATTCATGATATTTTTAGTCAATGGCTAACCTTCCTCCATCTCATTATCCAGATATTGGTCATTTAGGAGAAGACCTAGTAGCCCAATGGTTGCAATCTACTGGTTGGATAATTCTCCATCGTCGCTTTTCTAGCCGCTGGGGGGAAATTGATATTATTGCTCAACATGATGGACGAACTGAGGAAAAACTCCTTACTCAGCACTCCTTACGGGCTAAACGCCCCGCTACCGCTAACAGCACTCAGCACTCATTATTGGCATTTGTTGAAGTCAAAACCCGCAGTTCAGGTAGTTGGGATGCCGGAGGAAGAGGCGCAATCACTCCACAAAAGCAAGCAAAAATCTGGCGTACAGCTGGAATATTCTTAGCCCAGTATCCTGAGAAGGCAGATTATTCTTGTCGATTTGATGTTGCTATTGTCTACTGTCAAAGGATATCAAAAAATCTAACTAGGGTTACAGCAAATCAAGAGGCTCTAGCTACTTCATCAGTACCCGGATATAAGTTTAAGCTGCAAGAATACATTCTGGCAGCTTTTGACTCTTCAATTGATAATGGTTAATTGGTAATAGATAAAATATCTTAATTACCAATGACCAATAATTTTGTCGTGGCGTTACAACCAAATAGTCTCACGCTAAAGTTTCTGGACAGTAACCTAAGCCCCGGACAAACTGCTGCCGGAACGCTTCAATTTCGTCTCTCTCTGGGCTACCATGAGAAACGATCGCTACCTGATAACGACGCATCACATCCACAGGGCACTGTCCAGCTTCCAAACTCCAAAGTGCCATTTGCACCCTCATTGGCGGTTCGTAGCTAATTCCTAATTCATTTAGAAAAGCCCGAAAATCGCCATCTTCTTGGGACGAAACTTGACCTTTGAGTTTGATCCTAACCACCCAGCCATCAATTTGATGAATTACGGTGACGAACGAAACTGGTGTCTGGGGTCTAGCGTGGAGGTGTTGAACGACCCTCAGGGTTAGACTGGCATTTGCCAGATAGTACAAGTATTCCATGTTTGTTGGTGCTTGGGATCAAAGCCAATCCTACATATCTATATTCGTCAATCAGTGCCTGTTCCCGGTAGGGTAAAAGCCCCCGTTTTTAGATGGGGAGGTTTACCCAATTTTTATGTTAATTTTTCCGTGTTACTTAATAGTAACAATCTTATAGCCTAGCGACAAAACTGAGCGAAGATGCCTTAAAGTTCCTTTAGAAGGGAAAACTTAACTCAGCCTTTTTAAGAGAGTATAAATACTAAATAAACCAAAAACTAGTACAAGCCAATTTGAAAGATACATCTCGTCCACAAGCAAAAGATTTTGAATTAGATTGCTCGGTAGCTGGCTATGACTACACACTACCGCCAGAACTCATTGCCCAAAACCCAGCAGTTCCTAGAGATAGTTCCCGGTTACTGGTGGTTAATTCCCCCACTACAGGCATCGAAACAGCACCTCTACACCATATTTTCCATGATTTGCCTGCACTGCTACGCTCTGGTGATTTGTTGGTTATGAACAATACAAGGGTCATTCCAGCGCGGCTTTATGGTCATAAATCCACTGGTGCGAAAATTCAGGTGTTGCTGTTGGAAGAACGGCAGCATAACTGTTGGTTAGCTTTAGTTAAGCCAGGAAAAAGCTTCAAACGGGGAGCTAAGATTATTTTTGAACCAAGGG
>NZ_JADEXF010000128.1 GCF_015207245.1 Nostoc cf. edaphicum LEGE 07299 | reverse complement strand
CAGTACACAGTGTAATATACAAAACTTATCTCACGGTTGATGGTTAACAAATAAATTAGTCTGAACTCCGATTGACATTTTGTCTTACCAAACGTAAGATTATCTTACTAAACGTAATATAGTGTGCTGCACTATGACCCCAGAAAATGTAAAGGTCAAGCTGATAGAAGTGTTTCAAGAAATGCAGACTGATTGCGGGTATCAAGGGCAACCAATTACGGGAACAACCTGTCCTTTCAATGATTTAGGGTGGTTTGACAGTTATCTATGTCTTGCTGCTATTACTATGCTGTCTACTGAACTGAATGTAGACATTCCAAACGATGTAAACATTTTTCTTTCAGAGGATGGCACGCAGCGACTCACTATCAACGAATCAGTTGATGTAGTTTGTGAAATCGTCAGTAAAGGGAATCAAAAGAGATGACTGAACTAAAAGACAAAAAAGCAATTATCGCTTCTCGCATTCGGGAAGCGCGTAAAATGGCTGGTCTCTCTCAGGCACAAGTAGCTAAAATTCTTGGACTGCATCGACCCTCTGTTTCTGAAATAGAGGCCGGGAACAGAAATGCTTCTGCTGAAGAGATAGCAAAACTTGCAGAAATTTTTGATGTAAGTGTGTCATGGCTATTTGCTGAGGGTGTGGATAAAGTCGATATTCATGACAATAAACTTCAGCTTGCTGCTCGGGAACTCCAAAAGCTGAAACCAGAAGATTTAGACCGACTGTTAATATTACTTGCTTCAATGCGAACAGGGAGAGACAACCTGTGATTAGTAATATTAGTTACTTTGATACCAAGTGTAGGAAAAAATCTGTGGCTAATCAGAAGCAAGAATTGGCTAAACAGGCCATGCGTAAATCAATCGAAATTCGGACAAAAGCTGGTTTAGACCTCAAAAGTCCAATTTGTATCTATAACTTATGCGACAAACTTAACGTTAAAGTTCGATTTGTTGACATCAGTATGGAAGGTATGTATCTAAAAGAAAATGAACCACAAATATTACTTTCCGCGTTACGTCCTTTTACTAGGCGTAACTTTACCTGCGGTCATGAACTCGGACATCACGTTTTTGGACACAGTTCAACCATTGATGAACTGATAAAGGATTCGGAAAAATCTAAACCTTTTTATCCTGACGAGTTTCTGGTTGACTCCTTTGCAGCTTTCTTACTCATGCCGACTTTGGGCGTAAGAAAAGCATTTACTTCTCGTGGCTGGGATATTTCTTCAGCAACACCAGTTCAGATTTTCACAGTTGCCTGTAGTTTTGGTGTTGGGTACGAGACTCTGATCAATCACATGACTTATGCGCTAGAAATTATTAATCGCACCAAAGCTGAGTTACTTCTCAAATTTACACCCAAATCTATCCGCCAAGAAGTTATTGGTTTTTCATCAACAGAGCCGTTAATTATTGCTGATAAAGATTGGTCAATGACTACACTTGATGCTGAGGTTGGAAGTTATCTTCTTCTACCAAGCACAGCAGAAGCAACGAATGAAACTATTAATTTCCAAGAAAATCACCCACAAGGTCGTCTCTTTCGAGCTAACCGTCCTGGGATTGTGCGTGTCTACTGTCCTGATGCTGATTGGGCAGTTCTTGTGCGGATTTCTCGTTATCAGTTTGTTGGATTAAGTCAATATCGCCACCTTGAGGAGATGGAAGATGAGTAATAGTACGCCTCTCCTTATTGATGAAACAAACCTTTCTTATGCTTGGTGTCGTGCATTCCTGCACATTATCGATCATCCTGGCAATGAAATTTCACCACTAATAATAAGCTTAACAGGCTTTAACAAAGGTATTCCCAACGAAGATCAATCTATTCGACATGCACTAGATAACTGCCTTAAAAATAACAGCGAACAAAGTATCCACACAGTTGCAAATACAATTTTCCCTGGTTCTTTATGGAGGCATTCTAAATATGACCGGAAAAAATTCTTTGAAACTTACATTGATACTTTGCCAAGAATTAAGGCTCTTGCTAAGTCTAAAAATAGACGTGGACTTTATTTTGAAAGGTTAATTGCTTTTGGTTCAGAATCACATCATTTCAACCAGCTAGAACACATTATTTCTGAGTACACATCGCGCCCAAATGTTAGAAAAAGTATGCTTCAAGCTTCAATTTTTGATCCTGCACAAGATCATGTTTGTGATCCATACCTTCCTTTTCCTTGTCTGCAACACGTCAGTTTTGTGCCTAACAATGAAGACAAAACTCTTGTTATCAATGCTTTCTATGCCACTCAACAGCTTATTAATAAAGCCTACGGTAACTACTTGGGGCTATGCAGATTGGGATATTTTATGGCTCATGAAATGGGATTGATACTTGACCGGATGAACTGCTTTGTAGGTGTAGAAAAATTACAGAAAATTGGTACAAAAACAATTGGTAAAAAATCGCCAATTCTCACTCCAGTTATAGATGCTGCTAGAAATACAACTAGTAAGTGGCAAACATAAAAATAGATAAAATATATCTTTTGTTTGCGTAGATAAGCTTAACAAAAGCTTTTTACGGACAAGAGTCATTCACTAATTTAGGGAAACAGAGATGTTTCTTAAGAGAAATAAAATGGTAACAAAACGTCAGAAACAGTCCAGCGAAAATACTGGGCAGGACAAACAATTAAGTCTTGATATTGGCAACAGTGGCGAAAAAGCAATCTCATCACCAGTCATTATTTCACATATTTCACCCATAAAGCCTACAGTTGTATTCAATACTTATTGGCAGTTCGCTGCGGAACGACAAAAGATTTTTTTCAAAAAACTAGAAAATGCACCAATGCCTTGGACTGATGATCCAATTCTTTCTACATACAAGTTTACAAACGCTTATCGTGCAAGTGATCGTACAAGCCAGTATTTAATACGCAATGTTATCTATCGGGATGATCTACCATCTTCAATCAATGAAGTATTCTTTAGAATTATCCTCTTCAAGATTTTTAACAAAATTGAAACTTGGGAGCTTCTAGAAAATAATATTGGTCACATTACTTATGCTGACTATTCATTTGAACGCTACGATAAAATTCTCACAGAAACCATGCAGTCAGGTCAGACCATCTATTCTGCGGCCTATATCATGCCATCGGGTGGTAAAACATTTGGATATACTACAAAACATCGCAATAATCTTAAGTTGATTGAGAAGATGATGGCGGATAATCTGCCACAGAAACTCGCAGAGTCACGAAATATGCACCAGGGTTTCGATTTACTACATAGTTATCCAACTATTGGCGATTTTTTGGCATATCAGTTTATAACTGATGTTAACTATAGCGAGATTACTAACTATAGCGAGATGGCATTTGTCGTTCCTGGGCCTGGTGCGCTTGATGGTATCCGCAAATGTTTTCTTGATTTAGGAGGCTTAAACGAACCAGAAATTATTAAATTTATGGCAGAGCGACAAGAATTAGAATTTGAGAGGTTAGGACTCAATTATCAGTCACTTTGGGGACGTAAACTGCAATTAATTGACTGCCAAAATCTATTTTGTGAGGTAGATAAATATTCTCGGATGAAACACCCTGAAATATCAGGAATATCAGGAAGAACTCGTATAAAGCAAAAGTATTCAGTTAACGTACAACCAATTAGTTATTGGTATCCACCAAAATGGAAAATTAACCAAACTATAGAAGAATATACAAAAATTCAAGCTTCTGGACGGTCTAAATCTAATTAGAATCTCAGGGTAAGGAGTGAATGATGGATTTTTCTGCATATCAACAACAAGCACTGAAAACAGATCAAGTTCCTGCTAAAAATGGAGATGGAATAGTAGTTCCTCTGCTGGGTTTAGTAGGCGAGGCTGGCTCACTCCTGACTGAATATAAAAAACATCTTCGAGATAAAGATGCCCATAAACTTTTCAAAGATTGTGTTGCGGAAGAGTTAGGAGATTTACTTTGGTATGTTGCTAACGTAGCAAGTAAGTTTGATCTGGATTTAACAGAAATTGCACAAAGTAATTTGAATAAATGTCGTGACCGTTGGGGAAGAAGAGATTTAGCACAAACAGATGGTGAAAATACAGCATACCTATTTGATAATGACTTTCCAGAATACGAGCGTTTTCCACGAAAAATTGAAATAAATATTACTGAAGAAACCGAAGATAACTCAGTAAAAGTGAGAGCATTTATCAATGGTAAACAAATTGGAAATTACCTCACTGATAACTCATATTCCAGTGATGGCTACCGCTTTCATGATGTTTTTCATTTGTCGTATGTTGCCGTTTTAGGTTGGTCGCCAGTTATTCGGAGTAGCCTAAAACTTAAGCGAAAAAGCAATCCCCGCACCGACGAAGTTGAAGATGGCGGTCGGGCAGTAGCTATTGAAGAAGGCATATCAGCACTCGCGTTTAGCTATGCCAAAGATCACGGGTTTTTGGAAGGAATTTCAGAGATAGATGAACAACTATTGAAGATCATTAAAAATATGACTCTCGATTTAGAAGTTTCTATGTGTTCACTTGGTGATTGGGAGAAGGCAATTTGTATGGGCTATGAAGTCTGGCGACAAATAGAGAAAAATCGAGGGGGTATAGTCGTTATTGATATGGATGCAAGTTTTATAGGTTATCAAGCAAAATAAATCTAGAAACAGAGTGATAGGAAAAATATCATGTAAGAGGCTGAGGCAATGGAAATAGAGATTAAAATAGAGTTAGTAAAGGTAGAGTTTACTTGATTAGGAGGTTCTATGATGAATTTACAAGAAATTATTAATTCTATTGAAAGTTTGCCTACAGAAGAACGGGACTATTTATTTGAGGTTATCCGTAAAAAAAATGAGGAATCTAGAAGGGATCATTTTTGGGAGGGATTACAAAAATTTAGAAAAGTAATCCAAAATGAGGGGATTATCTTTACTGATGATGATTTCGCTGACTTACGAGAGCGCAGTGTGGTCAGAGAAATTTATCCGTGAGCTTGAAATACTTACTTGATACCAATATTCTCAAGAGAGTCAGCACGTCCTATTCATAAAATGAGAAAAATAACTTGTGAAAGTTTTGTTAGATACTAATATCATTATTAGTGAATTTGGATTTTAGACTGAAATCAAATATACAATCCAAAATCCAAAACTATCAGTCAATTTTATCTGATTAAGTTAACTTGAATAACCTGCTAACACTAAGAATTGTTGGTAGTAAATCTTTAGCCGACGCTCGATGACTCGCTACCGCTGGGCTATCAACGCCTCTCTTGATAGACATCTCTAAATCCAGCATCATAGTTACTGCCTTAGCTAAAGCATTGATGCTTGTATTTGCTACCTCCTGACGCAAATAGTAAATGCGATTAGGATTGCTGATACTGCACAGTTGAGCTAATTCACTATCTTTCTTAATCCCAGAAACAATCGCAGACTTAACCCACAGCCAAGTTCTAAACTGCGTTAGGAGAGTAGCAATAATCACCATTAATGGTTCCGAGCGTGACAGTAAATCATCCAGCAGGTGCAAAACTTGATTGCTTTCTCCTTGGCGAATAGCAGATGCCAGTTGTAGGCTATTCTGAGTCTGACATGGCACTAATTCTTTTACTTCTGCAAGCTCAAGTTGTCTGCCCTTACCATAAATATACAGTTTGCGTAACTCTGTGGCTGCACGGGTCATGTCGTTACCAATTGCTTCTGCTAGATATTCCACTGCACCCTTTGACAGCACCAGCTTAATTTTTTTAGCCTGAGTAGCGATGCCTGCGGCGAGCTTCGCTAACGCCTTTTCAATCAAATCAGTACGCCAAGGTGGTATCAATGGAAACTCAAACAACTTGGCATACTTGACAAGATGTTTGTAAATCTTCAGGCGCTTATCTACATTAGTGGCGACAAACACCAGAATTGTGAATTCAGGCACTTGAACAAGCTGCTGCAAAGTTTCCAGCTCAGTATCACCCCACTGCTTGAGGTGGCAATTTTCGACAATCACCAGTTTTTTACCACCAGTCAGGGAACGAGTGCGAGCTACACTGATAGCTTGGTCAAGGCGATCGGCTGGAAATCGGTGATAGCAAAGTGTGAGCCATTGGGCATCAATCTCTGCTTTGTATTGGTTCAGCTGTTCCTGGATAGCGTGTTGGTCATCACCTGTCAGCAAGACAATCATGCTTTTACCCTCCCATTACTGCTCTTGTTGGCAGTTTTAATTAACACAGTCATTGGTTGTTGACTTTGGGTAGCTCGTTGCAGCATTTTAGCGATCGCTTCTTTACTACTCTCAAACTTATTCAGGTAAGCTGGTGTAACCTCTAAAATCGCCTTGTCACCTTGCAATTTAACGAGATTTGCATGAGCCAACAGCTTTTGATTGCTGGGTTTAGCTGTATCCATCACAGAAAGCCAAATTTGAGCCAGGTTAGCGGTATTGGCTGCAACTGCTGGTAACAATTTGCTATCATGCCCTTTGTCATTTACAGGTTTAACAGTTAGCGTCTTGGTTGCACTGACAGGCAATAAACTGGGTATCAGGTTCAGTAAGCAAACTTCTAGCCACACAGCAGCATTTACTGTGTACCGAAGATAGTTTTCTGCTTTTTGTAACTCTGCTAGGGACAAGTTAAGCGTCTCGAAGTTCCAGTGATTTGCTAAAACCTTGAGTTGAGCATAGCTAACACAACCAGTTAGCAGGGATTGCTCTTTGGGTGCAGACTTGATAATCAATAAATCTCGGTATGTTTGCAGTAAGTTGGAGAGAATCAATTTGGGCGTTTTACCAGAGTCCACTAGAAGTCTTGCTACTTGCAGCAAGTTAAAGGTGTTGTTAGTGGAAATTGCCTGTAAAATTGACATTAATTCTGTTTCTGTCACACCACCAGCGATTTCCATGACATGATTGGCAGTAATATCTTCATCTAAAAGACTCACCTGACCCAGTAATTGCAGTGCATCTCTGAGTCCACCATCGCTGAGTCGAGCGATCGCTGTTAGTGCCTCCTCATCAATAGAGATAGATTCTGCATCTGCTACAATACCGAGGTGCTGCACAATTGCCTGAATAGACAAAGTGCGGAAATTAAACACCTGACAACGGCTGACAATGGTAGGTAACACCTTGTGCAGTTCTGTTGTGCAGAGAATGAAAACAACATGAGGTGGCGGTTCTTCAATACACTTAAGTAAAGCATTGAAGGCGTTACCAGTTAGACAATGGCACTCATCAAGAATAAAAATTCGGTAACGTCCTGCAACAGGTGCTAAGGTACTGCGCTCAATTAAAGCACGGGCATCATCTACACCATTATTAGAAGCAGCATCAATTTCACTGACATCTAGGCTATTACTGGTTTCAATTGAACGGCAGGATTGACAAATACCACAAGGTTGGTCAGTTGGTTTTTTAGTGTTGAGGCAATTGAGAGATTTAGCAAATATCCTAGCAGTTGATGTTTTACCTGTGCCTCTAGAACCTGTGAATAAATAAGCTGGTGCAATTTGCAGGTATTTTACAGCATTAGTCAGAGCAGTTTTAATGTAGGGCTGTTCAACTAATTCGGCTATTGTCTGGGGTCGATATTTTTGATGTAGGGCGACTGTAGACATAGGATTCATTAACCTTAATTTGTAGCCCTTACCCCTGTTAAGGGGG
>NZ_JADEXF010000127.1 GCF_015207245.1 Nostoc cf. edaphicum LEGE 07299 | reverse complement strand
AAATTCAGCAATCCATTAGGCCAGTCTATAATTATGGGCGCTTTAATGATGTTAACCAGCGTTGGGGTTATTACAATAATGAACTTTTTCTAAGATCAAGATTTCTCATTTTAGCAATAAGACTTCATATAGTCCCGCTCAAAACTGAGTGGGACTTTTACTTTTTTCATCTAGATCAGTCCGTGTATATTAATTTTCTGCTGTGACTTTCGATAGAGAATAATTCTGAAGGCTTATTATTACGCAGTTTTGCAGTCAGATTATTGAGAATTAGGGATGCGATCGCTATTTATCTTACTCCTAGTGACCGACTGGCGCTTTTGCTCTTGCACCGCCTTTACCCAGAAATAGCAACAGAGGTAATGAGCAAAGAAACCCTATCCCTACCACTCGAAAGCAATCTGCGTAAGATAAAACCGCAGCTTGAGTATCATAGCGATAACTAAAAACCTAATCCCGAACCAATCAACGGCTTGGCTTTGTGTCTCACTCTTATCTTTGTCTTGGGGCAAAACATGAAAGACATCGCCACTGCAACGATCCCGAAGGGAATATTAACGAAGAAAATCCACCGCCAGCCCAAACCATCTACCAAAAATCCTCCTAAAGTTGGGCCGATGGCTGGGCCAGCAATTACACCTACCCCAAAAACTGCCTGTGCTAAACCCTGTTCAGCAGGTGGAAAAGTCTCGAACAAAATCGCTTGGGCTTTAGCTAGCAATCCGCCACCACACAAACCTTGAAGAATTCGAGAAAAAACTAGCATCGACAGATTAAATGCCAAACCGCATAAAACCGAGGCCAGGGTAAAGCCAATCAACGAGAAGATAAAGTAGGTTTTGCGTCCAAAGTAATCTCCCAGCCATGCAGATAAGGGAATTAAGACGACATTTGCGATCGCATATCCAGTTACTACCCAGCCGACTTCACTAACAGTTGCACCCAAACCCAATTCCAACTTGTTAGCAAAATAACTTTCCATCATAGGTCATAAATGAGATGATGGAGAAATTAGAGAAAAAGGTGAACAATTGTTATTTTTCTCCTTCCGCTTCTGGTTGCAGAATGGCATCACAGTATTGAATGAGGGTTGTCAAGCGATCGCTAATCGTTTGAAGTCTAGTTTGTACAGTAGATGCTTGCCGCGCTCCTTGGAAAAACATCACATCTATTTCCAACAGGCGCAATTGCTTGCTCATCTCCGTTTGATAAGACTGCACTCGCCAGTTTTCATCAGCCAAAGGCACAATCTGTTGCCCGAAAAATTGCTGCAAGGTGGCTACACGCTGCCGCAGTTCTGGCGCAACGATTTGGGTAGTTGTGGCATCGGAGCGTAATTGCTCTAATAAAGTTACGAATGCCAGATATTTCTCACGGTTTAAAGACATCCAGTGCTAGTTAAGATAGTATTAATGTCAAGTAATTTTTCTTCTACAATAAACTTTCTTAAAGACTTATCAGCACTAAAAGCCTCAAATCGTAATTTGGGGCTTTGTTTGCCATCAATGGATTTTCTTTAACGATTCTTGAAATTCAAACTGGATGACTACCACTGGCAATTGGAGAATCGTCCTTACACTGCTTTTTCCAACCCGTCTTTGGGTAACAGCATCTTTTCAGGGCGATGCTGCTAGTTTTATTTATCATTCACTTATCTACCGATCCATTCAAACCCAAATTGTATGAGCAGTATAGCGATAAATTCATCAGTTGACCTTGCCATTCCCGAATGGTTAAAAAAATGTTTGAAGGAGTCATCGACAACTAGCGGCGCAGGGGAAGATGACAGAAAGCATAATGATGCCGTCTTAATTGGTCGAGCATTTGAATTTGCTTACCAACTGCATCAAGGTCAATACCGCAAATCTGGAGAACCATACATTGCTCATCCCATTGCTGTGGCTGAATTGCTGCGTGACTTGGGAGGCAGTGCTGCTATGATAGCAGCTGGATTTCTCCATGATGTCGTTGAAGATACAGAAGTTACAAGTCAAGAAATAGAAGAGCGCTTTGGCCCAGAAGTACGGCAATTGGTCGAAGGTGTCACCAAGCTTTCTAAAATCAATTTCACCAGCAAAACCGAAAGCCAAGCCGAAAACTTCCGGCGGATGTTTTTGGCAATGGCGCAAGATATTCGGGTAATTGTGGTGAAATTGGCAGATCGTTTGCATAATATGCGAACTTTACAATATATGTCAGAGGCCAGCCGCCGCCGCAGTGCCCAGGAAACGCGAGATATATTCGCACCCTTAGCCAATCGCTTGGGGATTTGGCGAATTAAATGGGAACTGGAAGATTTGGCTTTCAAGTATTTGGAACCGGAAGCTTACCGCCAAATGCAAGAGCATGTTTCTGAAAAACGGACGGCGCGAGAAGAGAAATTGGCTAGAGCCACGAATATGTTGCAAGAGCGTTTGCAGCAAGCCGGAATCCACTTTCAGGAAATCAGTGGTCGCCCCAAGCACCTTTATAGCATTTACCAAAAAATGCACCGCCAGCAAAAGGAATTTCACGAAATTTACGATTTGGCAGCGCTGCGAATAATTGTTCAAACCAATGAAGAATGCTATCGGGCATTGGCGGTGGTTCATGATGCTTTTCGCCCAATTCCTGGGAGATTTAAAGACTACATTGGATTGCCAAAGCCTAACCGTTACCAGTCGTTGCATACTGGGGTGATTGGATTAACTGGCCGTCCTTTAGAGGTGCAAATTCGGACAATCGAAATGCATCATATTGCCGAGTATGGGATTGCCGCCCATTGGAAGTATAAAGAAACAGGTGGTTCTAGCATTAGCCATTTGACAGGCACAGATGACAAGTTTACTTGGCTGCGGCAACTGCTGGAATGGCAAACCGATCTTAAGGATGCCCAAGAATATCTTGATAGCGTCAAAGATAATTTATTTGAAGATGATGTCTATGTCTTCACCCCTAAGGGGGATGTTGTTCCTTTAAGTCCTGGCGCTACCACTGTAGATTTTGCTTATCGCATTCATACAGAAGTCGGAAACCACTGTTCAGGGGCGCGGGTGAATGGGCGAATGGTGCCACTGTCAACGCGGCTGCACAATGGCGATATTGTAGAAGTTCTCACCCAAAAGAACTGCCATCCGAGTCTAGATTGGTTGAACTTTGCCAGAACTTCGGCGGCAAAATATCGGATAAAACAATGGTACAAGCGATCGCGCCGGGAAGAAAATGTCGCCCGTGGACGGGAATTGTTAGAAAAGGAACTGGGTAAAACTGGTTTTGATAGTCTGCTGAAGTCGGATGCGATGCAGATTGTCGCCGAAAAGTGTAACTACCACAGCGTGGAAGATTTACTTGCCGGTTTGGGTTACGGAGAAATTACGTTGAACCTAGTGCTAAATCGCTGGCGAGAAGTAGCGAAGGGACAACAACCAGTTGCCACTGTGTCACCATTTATCCCTAAAGAACCAGCGACATCAAAAGCTTTGCGAGATGCACCTCCAACTACCTCACGCTCCACTGATTCGCCAATTTTTGGAGTGGAAGGTTTGGTATATTATCTAGCTGGGTGTTGTACCCCAATTCCTGGCGAACCGATTATTGGTGTGGTGACGCGAGGTAGGGGGATTTCAATTCATCGCCAAGGCTGCCATAATCTAGAGACTGTGGAGTATGAACGCTTAGTACCAGTTAGGTGGAACCCAGCCGCCGAAAATAGTGGTCGTCCGCATACGTACCCAGTAGATGTTCAAATTGAAGCTCTGGATCGCGTAGGAGTGTTAAAGGATATTTTGTCACGGTTAAGCGATCAAGGGATCAATGTCCGTCATGCCCAGGTAAAAACCTCTACTGGTCAACCGGCATTGATCGACTTAGGAATAGATATACGCGATCGCTCTCAACTAGAGCAAGTCTTCATCCAAATTAAGAAAATGAGCGACATTTTGAATATTCGCCGCGTCGGTCAAATTGACGAGTAGATGCGCCAGTTTGGTGCGTTAACGGAGTGTAACGCACCAGTTTAAGTTGCGATTTCACTTTCAAATTTCGCTGAAATAGTCAGCCGTAGTTATAGGTGAGCGCTTCTAATGGCAAAATTACTGTAAATGTAGACCCTTTTCCTAGCTGTGAATCTACTTTAATTTCACCATCCATTAACTGAACCAATCGAGAGACTATTGCTAAACCTAATCCTGTACCATCAGAACTTTGCACTTGGGGAGCAGTTACTTCCCGAAAATAAGGATTGAAGATTTGTGCTTGAGCATCTAAAGAAATACCAATACCACTATCAGTAACAGAGATAGCCCACTGCTGCTGAGATACCGTCCAGCACTCCAAATGAATCGAACCAGATTCTGTATAGCGAATTGCGTTACTCAGCAGATTTATCAAAATTTGCTGAAGCCGAAGCGGATCTGTGATAACCTAACTTGGAGCGCGTTCGCCTTTGGCGTTGGCGAAGCCATCGCATTCGACAACCAAGGATAATTCTTTAGTACGCGCTAGTGGCTCAATTATCTCTAAAACAAAGTTGATTAAACTACGCACATCGGTTAAAGTAGGCTGCAATTTCATCTGTCCGGCATCATAGCGCGAAATTTCCAAAGTGTCGTTAATTAATCGGACAAGAAGTCTACCACTCTTGAGAACTCGCTCGATACTTTCAAGATTTGCATAGCTGTCTTTGAGTTCCGATTGTTGACGCTGCTGGCGCATAAATAAGTCTGCGTAACCGATGATTGAAGTCAGGGGCGTTTTCAGTTCATGAGCCAAATGAGAGAGACTATCTTTATTAGCGCGAACCAAACGAGTTAGTTCTTGATTAGTCAACCGCAACTGACTTTGAAGTTGTTTAAGCTCTTGTAATCGTCCTTGAGTATAACTGTTAAAGCAACGTGCGATCGCTTCATCAATTACTGTATCAATCAGGCGAACCGCCCTTAGCACATCTTGTGCAGATCCTTGTAATAAATCTTCTTCTAAAAAGGAAAAAATCACAAACCGGAGTAAACGGTATTCTCGCGCAATTTCCGCTGGTTCAAATCCCTGTTGGGCGCGAAGTGTTCCGTGTTCTAAACTTGCATCTACTACTGTCTGCAAATCGCTCGTTTCAGATTCAGAAAGTACTGTTGCTAATGCTTTCAAAACACGGGGTAAGCTATCCCGTACAGCTTTGAAAGTAAGTTCATTAGTAGCTTCAATTTGTTGATCTTGGTAAACTGCTTCTACCCATTGATCAAGAATGGCATCACTTTTTGCAATTAGAGTCTGACTAAAATCCATCTTCTGCCTAACCAAAAACAGCGAAGCCTGTTCCACTAGAGGTAGATTAGCTAGCCTCACTCAAGACGGCTGTTTTTGGAATGCAGACCCTACTTTACCAGAATCACCAGCCGTTAGCAGAAGTTTACAAGGTGGCACGAGAGGAATGGGCAATTGAACAGGGAATTAATTTGACAGAGATCCGCGCTAAACGTGCTATCAGCACTACTCAAGGTTACTCTAGTCAAGACCAGTTAGCTAGCTTAGAGACTCATTTAGAAATGTTGAGCAAAGCTGGATTTAAGACAGTTGCAGTACCTTGGAAATATTATGGTTTAGCGGTATTTGGTGGCTGTTTGTGAAAATTTTAGGTTTTGGATGCCTAGATTTGAAATTCCCCTGTCTCCAATAGGCATTTATAGCATTAACAGCTTGATAGTAACAAAACAGCAATAAATAATATTATTTTTGTTGATAAGAACTAACATATAAACTCATTAGGTCTGTAAAGGAGGTCTTGCTAACTCACACAAGGATTTTGACTGAAACTTGCGTTAATTAAGCTCGCTTTGTGTTTTTATACAATATTTCCACATCATAAGTACCTGTGAGGATACTATCAATCCTCTACAGACCTATCCAAAAATACAGAGTAGAAAATTTCCTTCAGAAAAACCAGAGACACGCGATTTGGATTCGTTTTTCTGCTCCTTTCTCCAGTGGAGTTAAAGCCACTGTTTGCCATCACTTAGTTTCAAAAGGAGAATATCTCGGATGGCGCGAAATAAAAAGAAATCAGCCGGGTTTAAGTATGAGCATCCCCTTGTCTCTAGATGCCCTATTTGTTGTATTATCCCGCCTCACATGTTGGAAAATGTCGTGGTGAATGGCAATCCTCAGCAGCGGAGTTGGGCTTTTCATACATTAAATGTTTCAGCACAGCTTCGCGGACGCAGAGATGTTATAGGTACTATCTCCTTTGCACCTTCTCCGGGTGAAAAGCGCCGCACCATCTACGATGCCAAAAATGACCAGCAACTACCTGGCACATTGGTACGTGGTGAAGGAGACCCACCAAGCAGTGATGCAGCAGTAAATGAAGCCTACGATGCTGCTGGTGCTACTTATGACTTATTTCATGAAATATTTGATCGCAATTCCATTGACGACAAAGGACTACGTTTAGACTCCACCGTGCATTATGGCGTTAAATATGACAACGCCTTTTGGAACGGCGACCAAATGGTTTATGGTGATGGCGACGGAGAAATGTTTCAACGCTTTACGAAATCAATCGATGTGATTGGGCATGAGTTAGTTCACGGGATAACTCAGTATGAAGCGGGTTTGCAGTATTATGGCGAACCAGGGGCACTAAATGAATCGTTTTCTGATGTCTTTGGTTCCTTGGTGAAACAAAAGACCAAAAATCAGACTGCACAAGAGGCAGACTGGCTGATTGGTGAAGGTCTTTTAGTCCCGACTGTCAAAGGTGTTGCCCTCCGCTCAATGAAAGCACCAGGAACAGCTTATAATGACCCAGTACTGGGTAAAGATCCCCAACCAGGTCATGTAAAAGATAAATATACAGGTGTTGAAGATAATGCTGGGGTACATATCAACTCAGGAATCCCTAACCATGCCTTTTATCTAGCGGCTGTTGAGATTGGTGGCTATGCCTGGGAAAAAGCTGGCAAAATATGGTATATAGCCTTACGTGATCGCTTGCGTGCCAAAGCAGATTTTAAAAAAGCTGCCAACGTTACCATTCAAGTTGCTGGCGAACTCTACGGCAATGACAGTAATGAGCAAAAGGCTGTGCGAAATGCCTGGCAAAAGGTAGGAGTTATTTAGAGTTAGGAGTTAATAGTGAGGAGTTGGGAATAAATAGTCAATATCTTCCACTTCTTCACTCAGTACTCAGGACTGATTAATCTGTTGTTTGTTGTTGTTAAACTGGGAGTTGAGAACTTATCATCTCCCAGTCTTAGTATGTATTTCAACTAAATAACACAACGGAGAGCAAAAAAATGCGGGTATCATTTGAACGCACGGGCGGCTTTGCTGGAATTACCAAGAAGACAACCGTTGATACAGATACTCTCCCACCACATGAAGCTGCCACACTTCCCCAACTAGTGGAAGTTGCTGATTTATTTAGGCTACCGGAACAGATTACTTCGCCAAATCCCCAGAGCGATCGCTTTCAGTATAAGTTAACAGTAGAAGATAACGGCAAGCAGCATACAGTGACTGTCAGTGAGTCAGCATTGCCAGGAAGTTTAAGACCCCTAATTGAATGGCTACAGACGATACCACAGAAAAGGTAAAAAGTAAAAAGAATTACTTATAAGTCTCTGAAGCTAAGTAAGTCGGTGAGAATAAATCAAACTAGATTAAGT
>NZ_JADEXF010000126.1 GCF_015207245.1 Nostoc cf. edaphicum LEGE 07299 | reverse complement strand
CTCCATCATCCAATAACCCAGCCGCATGAACAATACCCCGTAAAGGTCGCATGGAAGTCTCAACTACTCCCAGCATTTTGGCAACGTCTTCCTGGTTTGATACATCAGTCTTGACAACTAGAACTTGAACTCCTGCCTGTTCTAATAGTTTAACTTTTTCCTGTGCTGCTGCTGAAGGTTGATTGCGTCCAGTCAAGACTAAGTATCTTGCCCCCTGTTCTACCAACCAGTGAGCTACCTTCAGTCCTAATGCTCCGAGACCACCAGTTATCAGATAACTACTATCTTCATGTATCCTTTGTCTCGAAACTTTAAAGGAACACCGCACAAGTCTGGCTAAATATCGAACCCCTTGACGCCATGCGACTTGGTTCTCTGTATCTGAGTACCGTAGTTCACTAAATACGGATTTGATTACATCCTCGTCATTTCCTAACGGATCTAAGTCCAAGCACACACAGCTATACTCAGGATGTTCCAGCGCAATTGTTCGACCCAAACCCCATAATGGGGCTTGGTGCAAGTTCAAAGAAGTTGGTGCAAGTTCTATGAATTGAGTTCCTCTTGTTACCAACCATAGACGAGGAAATTCAGACCATTGCGCTTGGTTCATAGCTTGCACTAAGTGCAATACACTGCAACAGCTAAAAACTTGCGTATCTTGCAAAACTGTTAGGTCAGAGGTTTGGTATGGTGTTTCATCCAAACTCCATAAATGCACTATCCCACGGTAAGAAATATGATTATTTTGTAAAATGGCTTGCAGCAGTTGCTGGAAATCTTTAGGTTTTCTTGGGTTAATGTAGTATTTTTCCCCCTCTAATACCTCATAGGTTTGACCAGGAAAAACCAAGACACAGTGCTCACCACATTCTCTGAGCCGCTTGGCTATATTAAGTCCAATTCCTTTTCCGTCAGCAAAAATTAGCCAACTACCCTGTTTATTAATATCTGTTTTCTGGGGATTGTATTCGCTGATAGCGGGTTGCCAAGCAATTTCATACAACCAGTTTTCTAAGTCTTTTTGGAGGTGGCGCAAGAGAGCTTGTTGACTAATCTTCCTACTCTCAAGACCGATCACTTCGGCAATGACTTGTCCACTATAGTTCAAAAGCTGTATTTCCCCTACTAGCTTTTCTTCGCTAATACCCTCTGTAACATGGCGTTGTAAGCGGACATGACACCACAACTGTGAACTGCAAAGGCGGCGATGAAATTGGAATCTTTCAATGTGAAAAGGAACAAGGGTTTCCTCTTCTTCGATGGGTAAAATAACTAACAAAAGCTGGAAGCATGAATCAATTAAGGTCGGATGGAGTTGGTACTTTTCTAGTTCGTCGAGTCCTTCGGGAACTCTGATCAGACCTAAAACTTCTTCATTTCCGAGCCAAATAGACTCAATACACTGAAAAGTTGCTCCTAGCTGAATTTGATGCTGCCGTAGAATTTGAAACAGTTGTGTACTAGCAAAGTTTTGCGGACATCGAGCCTGTAATTCCTCAATCAAGTTATGTTTGGAGGTACCAGCATTGTTAGAATTAACTTCATTTTCTGTAGTGGTGAGGATTTTCCCTGTTGCATGAACTACATAAGAACTTTCCTTATCTTCCACATTGCTTTCAAGGCTGATCAGTTTAAACGAGTATTCTGTTTTATTTTCAGGTGTGATCACTAGCTGAAGGGTGCAGTTTTCCTTTTCAGGAAGTGCTAGCGCCTCAGGAAAGAATACATCCTCCAATACACATTTCTCAGTTCCAAAACTCAGCTCATTTGCTGCTAAGAGCATGGAGAGATGGCTGGCTCCGGGTACAATAATTTGCTCGTAGATTCGATGATCTTTAAGAAAAGGTAGGGAATGGGTACTAAACTGAGACTCCAATACAATTTCTTTAATTAGAGGTGATTGTAGTTTCTTCTCGAACAGAGGATGCAGTGTTGCAATCCTCTCTTGGGAATAAGAGAAAGATTTGCGAGCTTGTAGAACAGAGGAATCACACCAATAGCGCTGATGTTGGAAGGGATAGGTTGGTAGTTGGAGACGGCAACGTAAATAATCCCGCTCAAAAGCAGACCAGTCTACCGAAGCTCCACGTACATATAGTTGAGCCAAACTCTGAAGCATTTGATACCAGTCTTGTCCAAAACGTAGACTTGGGAGCCAAACTCCTACAGCTTCCGGTAAGCACTGACGACCCATACTTGAGAGAGTTGGTTTGGGACCACATTCCACAAATACTTCATAACCTTGCTGATGCAGAGTTTTGATGCTGGTAGTAAATTGCACAGTTTGGCGTAGATGATTTACCCAGTACTCAGGAGTCATTATCTCTGTCTTGACTGGCATTCCTGTCAGGTTAGAAATTAACTCGATGCGTGGAGAAGAGTATATTACCTGTTGTGCGACATGAGCAAAATCTGCCAGTATCGGTTCCATCAACGGTGAATGGAAGGCATGAGAAACTACTAACTTTTTCGTTGAAACTCCTTGTACTTCTAGAGTGGTGACAATGGCAGCTACTGCTTGACGTTCGCCGGAAATAACTATATTTTCTGGACCATTAATAGCAGCGATCGCTACCTGCTGAGAGTAAGGCTCAATTGCTGCTGCTACCAGTTTTTCTTGGGCAAACACCACCACCATCTCACCATTTTCAGGTAACGATTGCATCAAACGTCCGCGTTGTGCAATCAACTTCAGACCATCTTCCAGGCTAAAGACCCCAGCCACACAGGCAGCCACATATTCACCAACACTATGACCCATGACTGCATCCGCAGTGATACCCCAGGATTTCCATACCTCGAACAGGGCATATTCCAGGGCAAATAGGGCTGGTTGAGTATAGGCAGTTTCATCTAGAGGCGAAGTTTCTCCTGCCTCTGGAAAAAGAACACTCAGCAGTGGCTTTTGTAAGTAAGGACGTAAAATCTGCTCACATCGGTCGAGTGCTTGCCGGAACACAGGCTGGGTTTGGTAAAGTTGGTGTCCCATGCCAACATACTGTGAACCCTGACCAGTAAACAAAAAGGCGACTTTGGGTTGAGTGCTAGCTTTAGCTTGGAATACTGCTGCTGGTTCCTGCCCAGCCGTAAACGTAGCCAGTTTTTCCCGCAGTTGCTGTGTTGATTCAGCTACCACACTTAACCGATGCTGGAAGTGCGAGCGCCCTGTATTTGCACTCCAGCAGATATTGCCAATATCTAAAGCTGGATTGGCAACTAGGTGTTTCTCATATCGCTGGGCTAACTGTTGCAGTGCTTGTTCTGTCTTGGCTGATAACGTTAGCAGATGCACAGGGCGTTTCAATTTTGTGTTTGCTGGCTCTATGCTCGGTGCTTCTTCTAAGACCACATGAGCATTTGTGCCACTCATTCCAAACGAACTGACTCCAGCAATTCGCTGATTTTCTGTCAGGTTTTTCCAAGGCAAAGTTGCAGTAGGAACCACTACTGGTAATTCATTCCAGTTAATGTATGGATTGGGATTATGAAAGTGTAGATGAGGAGGTATTTCTTTGTGTTGTAGAGCTAGGACTACCTTAATTAAACCCGCAATGCCAGAAGCCGATTCCAAGTGACCAATATTAGTCTTTACTGAACCAATTATTAAAGGTTTCTCTGGGGAGCGCCCTTCACCTAACACTGCTGCTAAAGCTCTGATCTCGATTGGGTCCCCTAAGGGTGTTCCTGTTCCATGTGCCTCTATATAACTCACTTGAGATGGCTCTACTTTTGCGTTTGCTAGTGCTTGACAAAGAAGTGCCTGCTGCGCTTGTTTATTAGGGACTGTTAGCCCACTGCTCGATCCATCGTGGTTAACTGCTGAACCTCGAATCAGTGCCAAAATATTATCGCCATTAGCAATGGCATCATGAAGACGTTTCAGAACTATAACCCCACATCCTTCACCTCGCCCGTAACCATTAGCAGCAGCATCAAAGGTTTTGCAGCGACCATCAGGGGACAGAGCTTGCGCTCTCGATAGAAAAATGGTGACTTCTGGTGACAAAATCATCTGTACTCCAGCCGCTAAAGCAAGACTACACTCGCCTGCCCGCAAACTTTGACAAGCCAGATGTATTGCTACTAGAGAGGAAGAGCAGGCTGTGTCTATTGCCACACTTGGACCTTGCAAACCCAGCACATATGACAATCTACCTGAGGCAAAGCAAAGACCATTTCCTGTGCCATCGTATGTATTTATACGTGTATGCTCACCGGAGTACAACTGCAATTGTGCATAATCATTTTGACCAATCCCCAGAAAAACACCTGTTTGACTGTCAGATAGTTTATTTGGTGCTATCCCAGCATTCTCTAGCGCTTCCCAACAAACCTCCAACAGCAACCGCTGCTGAGGATCCATACTCAACGCTTCCCGAGGAGAAATTCCAAAAAACTGAGGATCAAACTGATCTACCTGCTGCAAAAATCCAGCCTTGCGGATGTACATTTTCCCCGGTGTATTGGGGTCTGGGTCGTAGAAATCATCTATATCCCAGCGCTGTGGAGGAATCTCCGTGATCGCATCCACCCCATCATGTAATAGCTGCCAGAAGGTTTCTGGGTCATTGGCACCTCCAGGAAAGCGACAACCCATACCAATAATGGCAATTGGCTCACTCTTTGAACGCTCGACCGCTTCGAGTTTTAATCGGGCTTCTTTCAGAGCTAGAAGCATCTGTTGTAATGAAGACAGTTGGTGTACTTTTTCGGAAACATCACTCATGTCTGTTAGCCCTCTAGCAATAAATGTATTTCTGCAAGCTTTTTCGCAACTGATACTTCAAATTTATCTTTAGACGGTTGTTCAATCTCTAACAAAGCTTTGAGTTGCTCCTTTATGCACTTGCTCTATAAAACTTAAAAAATGAGAAAGATTCAAGTAAGATTCCTATAGATTGAATCATTTATTTTTTAGAAATCCCTTACGTAAGCCATATAAGAGATCGCCAATTCCCTTGGATTTAAAAACAAAGTTCTTTAAGTTCTGGAGGTGCTGATAACTTACTCCAAGCTAATAGCTGAAGGATCTCACCAAAATCGTATTTTGTGTAGCGTTGTGATGCAGACCCGGCATTGAAGTTAGGCGGAACGAAATCAGCCTGATCTAGGAGTGTCAAAATACGGCCCGCTGCATCAGATGCCGAGACACGCCCTTCTTCTACCGCCTCGACCTCGGATGCTGCCGCATTAAAGAGTGTCTCATAGCCTTCAAGCTCAGGACACAATGATCCAAGATAAGCAGGGTCATCTAAAGCAGAAAGAAAAGACTGATTACCAGTTTTAAGGTATTTAGTATGTGCCTTCTTTAGCCTTAAAGTACCAAGGGTAGCTCCAATCAGCCAAACACGATACCAAGCATTCCAAAGATCAAAGTTGGAAAAGGCAATGTAAGAACAGTTTATTAGTCGATCATTGTAGTCTAAAAGCCTTTGTTGCAATCGCTCAACATACTCAAAACGTTGAGCAGAGAAATTATCATCTTCAACAGCTTTGAGCAGTAAATCTGCTAGTACATTAATAGCCTCAGTAGTATTTGCTAGTCCTCTGGAAAAAAGCGCATCAACACTACCACTAGCTTGTCCTAATAAGCAAAAGCGATCACCAACACATCTTTTGGATGAATACTGTAGCCTCCCCGTAGATATCCAGTCACGCACTGGTTTTGCAGTTTCAAATTGCTTAGCAACACTTGGAAACTTAGAGAGGAAGGTCTCAAACTCTTGCTGCGGCGAAATATCTGTTTTCGGAAAACGTCGTAGATCTAGGTTTAATCCTACACTGCATAAGGGGTTAGTGGATTCTTTGTGATTGTTGAAGGGAATGATCCATAGCCATCCACCATCAAAAATGTGATGAAGAGTTCCTTGGAACCACGGGCGAGGCATCTTGTGCACTTTACGTGGTTGAATGCAATCATCATATGGCTTCACACCAATCATGTGTGTAAAAAGACTGCGCGAATGAGTCTTTAAACGAGTAGGTGTTTCCCGTAAATTTAATTTATGAGCTAATATTGAGCGGAAGCCAGTAGCATCAACTACGTAACGCGCACTAAAACGTTCACCTCGTGCTCCTTGGAGGAGCACACCTTGCTCGTTAATATGTATATCCTCAATACAAGTCTTTTGTCGCACTACTGCACCATAGCGTATGGCGACAGTGAGTAGATATGCATCTATATCTTGACGGAATAAATGGCACTCTCCATGTGGAATAACGCTCATTGTTACTTCTTTTGGGTTCTGTTTTTGCCCTTTGTGGTGGTACATAAACCCAAAATTACGTTTTATTCCACATTGAGAAGTCACTTTTCGCTGGATATTCTTCAAAGAGCAACAGTCCTTAATTTCAGTAACCGCAAAACGATCAGCAATAATCTGCATCATTGTTGTAGTCTGAGGAACTGTTGATTCTCCAAGCGCAAATCTTGGATGAGTTTCCGCATCAATTAGTAGTACTCGAACTCCATGTTTGGCAAGAACTGTCCCCAGGATTGTTCCCGAGAACCCTGTACCCAGGATAGCTATGTCAAATTGCTTAGATTCACTTGAATACTCGTTCATTTTTTTGACGTTGATATTGCTAGTCTTTGTATTTACTTTTTAAAGGTTGTATGTAGTAACGCTCTTTCAAGAAACCATTCTGTTTTCTTGAAAGAGGGGTAAGTAGCCCTCTTTTATCACTTTGGGATAACCCAATCGCTGAAAGCCTTTCAGAGCTTTGATATCCAGGTTTTGTCTATACATTTAAGTTATTGTTAGAGAATAAAGGCTTAAAGCTTGACTCAATCAAAGTTTCAGAATCTTGCTTCGATTATTATTTTCCGAGAGTGACAAAACAGAGTTACTTTCGCCCATTAACGGATCTAAACGGATCTATCTAACTTGCGCTACAAAAGCCCGTGCGCATCTTTGCATCGTGGAACCCATTCACAAGTCCACAAGTTTGGTAGAAATGATGAATTTTTGCCATAAATTGAGTAAAGCGATGATTTACATGATCACACGCCTGTATCGAAAGTCTACTAGCTATTGGAGTGCGCCCACCCCACAAAATCTATACCTGTGTTACAAGTACAACGTCAAAAAAAAATTTGAATATATCTGTCGCGTTAGGCAAAGTTTGATTGCTAATTGGGACATTGCTTTAAGGGAAGTAATTAGTCTATCCATAGAAGCCACCCATGATTAATTAAATTTTACAAAGCACATAGCCAAAAGAATTAAGTCTGCTATTGATTCTAGGTGAACCTATCCCACTAATAATATTTGCGCTAAAAAGCTTGAGTTGAGAAGTCAAAACGAAAAATCAAGGTTTTCAAACGCTTTTTCCGACAAGGATGAGAGATTTTTAAAATAGTGGGATAAGTTCGTGGGTTTTCATAGTTGACCCACTTAACACTTACAAGTCTGCTTCGTAACCAGGGCGAACGCACGGGATTTCTAAAACCCTTGCTGGATAAGTATCTTGACGAAAAAATAGGCTCAATTAAAAAACGCCGAAACCCTTACTATTAAATGATTCTTATACTTTAGATGCGTTTGCCCTGGCTTCGTAACCGCTCAATAATCCGGGGTAAATCGCTCAGTGACAAGGCTAAAATGGCGTAAACTCGTTCCTGAACTGGTAGTTCGCCCCGATTTATTGAGCGGATACTCTGCTTCTTTGGTCTGCTTGATAG
>NZ_JADEXF010000125.1 GCF_015207245.1 Nostoc cf. edaphicum LEGE 07299 | reverse complement strand
GGCATATCAACGTAACGACCAGCTTCTTCTAGAGTAATACCATAAGTAGGTGCTTTATCGCCTTTAACTAAAACTTCTAAGGGAATAGCGCGATATTTGCCCGTTGTTGGGTCAATGAAACCCACATCTTTCCCAGCAGGATCTCCAGTTTGGAGAAAGTAAGATTCTTCAGAACGGGTAAATTCTAAGCCATTATAAAAACCCCTCTGTACCAAATCTACAAAATTACCAGCAGTTACAGGGGCGCTATAACCGTCTACGACAAGGGTCAAATCGCCTTTATTGGTTTTAATTTCTACAGTGGCACGACCTTTAAGTTGTGGCAGGTTACTGTACTCAGCAGGCACTTCAAAGGGAAATTGTTTCACCATTGACTCTTCTAGCTGAGTCACGAGATTCAAAAGTTTGCTTCTCTCTTGCAGTATTTGTTCTTTATCTTTGCTATTCGCCAATTCTTGTAATTTACCCACCCCAGATTTCAACTCGGTAATCCAAGCTTCGGCTTGGGGTTGGCGTTCTGCGGGAACGCTTGTTAAGATTTGGGAAGGTTTATCGAGAATGCGGGATGCTTGGCTGATGTCTTTGGAAATAGCACCCCAACGCCGATTGGCCCGCAGTTGAGCAGAGATGTCCTCTAAGCTGCCTTGTAGTTGCCGCACAGGTTTGTTATCTATCGGGAGTGCATACCGCAACAAAGCCTTTCCGTCGGTAATTGCATTGCCGGCTGGCAGTGCGGCGCTACTGGAGGGAGTCCACCCAGCTGTAGTTATGCCTAAAAATATTGTTACCAGCAGTATTGCCATTAGGCTGTTCTTCAGCCAGGATTTTAATAAGTTAAGCATGGGATAACTCAAATGCAGCAGTGAATTGTTGACTGGACGTAACCCATAAATAATCTTCCCACGTTAGGTGATGAGTGGAGCAGAGGTCTAGGGCTGAAGAAAAATGACTAATGACAATGACACTAAACTAATGACAAATGCCCAATGACGACCCTAGAAGGGTACAATAAATGCCGATTGTCTTCCAAAATTTGAAAGTTTCATGATCTCCAGTAACGACTTTCGACCCGGTGTTTCAATTGTATTGGATGGGTCTGTATGGCGAGTGCTTGAATTCTTGCACGTCAAACCAGGCAAAGGTTCTGCCTTTGTACGAACTAAGCTAAAAAATGTCCAGAGTGGGAGCGTTATGGAAAAAACGTTCCGCGCAGGGGAAACAGTGCCGCAAGCCACTCTAGAAAAAAGCACGATGCAACATACCTATAAAGAAGGCGATGAGTTTGTCTTTATGGATATGGAAACCTACGAAGAAGGCAGATTGACTCGCGAACAAATTGGCGATCGCGTCAAGTACCTGAAGGAAGGTATGGAAGCTGAAGTTATTAAGTGGGGCGAACAGGTTCTGGGAGTGGAGTTACCTAAGTCTGTTGTTCTGGAAATTGTACAAACAGATCCAGGTTTAAAAGGTGACACTGCCACAGGTGGCTCAAAACCAGCAACTCTAGAAACTGGTGCAGTTGTGATGGTTCCTTTGTTTATTTCTCAAGGAGAACGCATCAAAGTTGATACCCAGGAAGATAAATATATCAGCAGGGAATAACTTTCATCTCTACGGAGATGCAAGTCCCGCTTGAAATCCCTACATAGGGATTAATTCCCTGCCACACTTAAAATGCTAATTTACGGATAGGTCGAGGTAATAAAAACTGTGCCATTGGACTTTAATGAAATCCGCCAACTACTGGCAACTATCGCACAAACAGATATTGCAGAAGTCATACTCAAAAGCGATGATTTTGAGCTAACAGTCCGTAAGGCTGTGAGCCTTAGCAATCAGATGTTGTCGGTAGGTCAAGGGACTTTAGGCGGTGTGGTAGGTTCAGGCTTGACATC
Source organism: Nostoc cf. edaphicum LEGE 07299 (assembly GCF_015207245.1). Classification (GTDB taxonomy): domain Bacteria; phylum Cyanobacteriota; class Cyanobacteriia; order Cyanobacteriales; family Nostocaceae; genus Nostoc; species Nostoc edaphicum_B. Next base: position 5,813 of record NZ_JADEXF010000125.1, on the reverse strand, counting down.
AGGTTCATCTGGCGGAAACCAGATGAGCGGAAGTCAGGTAACGGAGGTGTCCACATCTCGCGTGTTTGAGAATACTGGAACTAGCACACAAATGCAGTTATCAGTAAATCCTCCCTCAACCATTGACCAAAGATTAGTAGAAGTGCCTTCCCCAATGGTAGGAACGTTTTATCGCGCTCCTGCGCCTGGGGAAGCAGCATTTGTGGAAGTGGGCGATCGCGTCCGCAAGGGTCAAACAGTCTGTATCATTGAAGCCATGAAGCTGATGAATGAAATCGAAGCCGAAGTCTCTGGACAGGTGATGGAAATTCTCCTTCAAAATGGTGACGCTGTAGAATATGGTCAACCTTTGATGCGAATTAACCCTGATTAAGTATTAATGTATATATGATGTGAGTCATTGTTAAAACTTTCAGTCCTTGCGGGTCAACCCTGATGAAACAAACGTTGCCTTTACCACCAGAAGTGGTGCAACAAGTAGCTGAATACTTCAGCCTGTTAAGTGAGCCAATGCGCCTGCGGCTGCTACACTTATTACGGGATGAAGAAAAATGCGTGCAAGAGTTGGTAGAGGCAACACAGACTTCTCAGGCAAATGTGTCAAAACACCTGAAGGTAATGTGGCAAGCAGGTATTCTTAGCCGCCGCAGTGAAGGAACTTGCGCCTATTACCGGGTGGAAGATCAAATGATTTTTGAGTTGTGTAATCGGGTTTGCGATCGCCTCGCCACAAGGTTAGAGCAGCAAGCCCGTAATTTTCGCGTGTTAAATAGCAAACGTTAGGTCAGTTGTCATTTGTCCTTTGTCATTTGTGAAAAACTAATGACCAATACTTCGCCTTCTCTACGAGACGCTACGCGAAGTCTCAGTACAAGTGACTAATGACTAATGACCAATGACTAATGACCAATGACCAATGACTAAAGCGGATAATTTTTCTGAAACTGTTCGCGAGTTAGCGGTTGTTGTAACTCTACACCCTCACCGCCTAAAACATCCAACGGTTTGCCGTTCACGTCAATGTATACTTTGGCTTTGGGATTTAAAGTTGTGGCAGTGTAAACAACTTGTCCTACGCGGCCCATCATTGAGGTGCTACCACCACCGCTGGTAAAATCTTCAGATAAATTAACGTGAACCTCATCATTTTCCGTCTTCAATCCTAATAGCTTGGTTCCTTTAGGGATGGTTGTCGAATCTGTCCCTTCTGTTGGGCCTGCTAACAAACTTTGGAAAGCTGCTTCTAAAGGCTGGTTGGGTCGAATAGAAGCGACTTTAACAGGCTGGGGAACCAAAGTAACATTTTTGTTGTTTGATCTTAACCAATAAACATTGGGGGTTTGCTCATTAGCTGGCTGCCTAGTTGATGGCTGTGGTGGCTGTTCAATGCGGCCAGAAGGGTTTGATGGTGTGGGAGTATTGCTGGATTGTGTGGTAAACCAAGCTACACCGCCACCCACCGCTACAACCGCTGCTGACACGGCTGCAATTACGCCTGAAGAAATACGATTAGATCCTTGTTGGTCTTTCATGTTCAAAACCTTCCTAACTGAGGGCTGATATGGTAGTTATGTGAGGAGCAGCCTGGTTAAAGACGATACTTATAAGTAGAGAGTTTCCCACAATCTAAAGGAGACTTAAATGCTTCTTAATTCTGTAAGCCCCTAATTCAATTTTAGAATTTTTATTTCTAATCCGTCACCTACCAAATTATGTAAATTTCGGGGAGTCGGGAGTGAAAAGTTAAGAGTTAGGATTTAGGAGCTAGAAGTTTTGGGCAAAGGGACAAGGGAGACAAGGGGAAATTATTGAACAAGTCTCTCCTTGTCTGTTTTCCATACCCTATGCTCTATGCCCTATTGCTTCTGTAATCCACTGTTTGAGTGTTGTTGTTACTTCATCAATGGCAATTTCTTGAGATTTACGCGTGGCTCTTTCTACAACTTCAACTTTGCCATTCGCGATCGCGCGTCCGGTTACAATTCTATAAGGTATGCCAATCAAGTCCGCATCTTTAAATTTCACTCCAGCACGTTCGTCGCGGTCATCTAATAGGGTTTCAATTCCCGCTTGATTGAGTTCTGTGTAAAGTTTTTGAGCGATTTCGATTTGTTGAACATCCTTAATGTTAGGAATTGTGACGATCGTGTGATAAGGTGCGATCGCAACTGGCCAAATAATCCCATCTTTGTCATAAGATTGCTCGACGGCAGCTTGTGCTAATCGTGACACGCCTACACCAAAACAACCCATCAATAGTGGCTTTTCTTCACCCTGTTCATTGGTATAAGTTGCTCCCATCGCTTGGGAATATTTAGTACCTAATTGGAAGATGTGACCTGCTTCAATTCCACGGGCGCTTTGTAAGGTTTGTTCTGGGTTATGGATGGCGCGATCGCCTAGTCTGGACTTTCGAATATCTACTACTCGCTCTGGTAGTTTAAATTGCTCACCCCAATTAGCACCAACTACGTGATAACCGGCTTCATTCGCGCCTGTAACAAAGTTTTTTAAATCAACGGCTGTTTGATCCACTAAGCGCAAAAATTTGGGGTGAATCTGTTTATTTCCAGTAATATACTCATCTGCGATATCTGGCGCAATGTAGCCTAAAGGTAGAGATTTAGCTGTCCATGCTTGCTGGGCTTCTACATTTGGTACATTCAAACTAATAATAGTTTTAGCACCATACTCAGAAGCTAATTTAGTCAATTCATTTTGCAACTTGACCTCATTAACTTCCTGATCGCCTCGGATGCTCACCAGAACTAACACGGTTATACCATTATCATAAACCGTCTGATAAAGGACATTTTTCACCAATTGAGTCGGAGAACAGTTGAGGAGTTGACAGACCTTTTCAATCGTCTCTGTTCCAGGTGTATCCCGTTTTTCGTAAGTTGTAAACCGTGAGATTTCCGCGTCAATTGGTAAAGAAACAGCCTTTTCTACGTTAGCGGCGTATTTACCATCCTCAGTGTAGAGAACTTCATCTTCACCAGCTTCCGCCAAAATCATAAATTCTGTGGAACCAGAACCACCAATTGCACCAGAATCAGCTTCTACTGCGCGAAACGCTAAACCAGAACGCCGCAGCATATTACTGTAGGCTTTATACATATCCTGGTAAGTTTCTTTGAGGCTGGCTTCATCAGTATGGAAAGAGTAGCCATCCTTCATGATAAACTCCCGTCCGCGCATTAAACCAAAGCGGGGACGAATTTCATCGCGGAATTTGGTTTGAATTTGGTAGAGGTGTAGGGGTAACTGGCGATAAGAGCGAATCATATCACGAGCGATCGCTGTGATTACTTCTTCATGAGTGGGGCCTAATCCTAATTGTTGCTCACGGCGGTCAATTAGGGAAAACATAATCCCCTCAGCTTTGGTATAAGTGTCCCAGCGTCCTGATTCCTTCCATAAATCAGCAGGTTGTAATTGCGGTAAGAGACATTCTTGTGCGCCTGTAGCGTTCATTTCTTCCCGCACAATCTGGGAAACTTTTTGCAATACCCGCCACATTAACGGCAAATAAGCATAAAGACCACTACCGATGCGACGAATGTAGCCTGCACGGAGTAATAATTTATGGCTAGGAATCTCAGCATCAGCTGGATCGTCCCGGAGTGTAACGAATAACATTTGTGACAGTCGCATCGTTGTATAGCCTTTCTTTGATCGCTAATTTCTATGTCAACTAAAGTATGAAGTATTAAGGATGAAGTACAAAGTACACAGCGTTATTTATTTTTCATTTTTACTTGTAGCCTTCCGGCTTTTTGATCGCAATTTTAGGAGAAAACTACTTTGGCAGATGTAATTTATCAAGCACAGCCACCCTTAGAATTTATTCCTCCGGCGTTTAACCCCTTATTTCTACGATTTGTCCATCTGTTGCTACCCAGTTGGATAAACTGGCAAACACCTATTACTCAAATTGAAGCAGACAACGTAGAGGTGCTGGTGGATCTCTATCGCCAATTTCAGGAGGGTAAGATCCGTTTTATGCTGGCATTTCGCCATCCTAAAACAGACGATCCGTTTTGTTTGGCTTACTTGTTATCTCAACTTGTACCAAAGATAGCGCGATCGCAAGGTACAACACTACAACATCCCATTCACGCTCATTTTATCTACGATCGCGGCATTCCTCTCTGGGCAGGTTCCTACGTTGGCTGGATTGCTTCTCATTTAGGTGGTACTCCGATTCAGCGAGGTAAGGCTGACTGGACGGGGTTGCGTTCGGCGCGTGACTTGTTTGCCAATGGGAAATTTCCAATGGCGGCTGCGCCAGAGGGTGCAACCAATGGTTTATCAGAGAATATTAGCCCCCTAGAACCTGGTATTGCTCAATTAGGCTTTTGGTGTGCTGAAGATTTGCACAAAGCTGGACGCGACCAACAGGTTCTAATTGTACCAGTTGGGATTAAATATAGTTACGTTGATGCTCCTTGGGATGCGATCGCTAATCTTTTAAGTGAAATGGAAGCGGCTAGTGGTTTACCTGTGAATGCACCAGAACAAGCTTCTATAGAGTCGCTTTATCCTCGGTTGTTGACTTTGGCAGAACATTTACTTTCGCTTATGGAAAAATTTTACACGAGGTTTTATCATCTAAAGCTGGCAGATATCAAAACAGTAGTAGGAGAAATTGAAGATAGAAATGAAGCGTTAGCAGTTCGTTTGCAAGCTTTGTTGAATGCGGCGCTACTAATATCAGAACAGTATTTTGATTTACAGTCAAAAGGTACTTTAAGTGACCGATGTCGGCGGGTAGAACAAGCTGGGTGGAATTATATATTTAGAGAAGATTTTAAAAATGTAAAAGGAGTATCTGCTGTTGAAAGAGCTTTAGGCGATCGCGTTGCCGAAGAAGCAAATGCACGGATGTGGCACATGCGGTTAGTAGAAAGTTTTGTGGCAGTTTCTGGTAATTATATTCGTGAAAATCCTACAGTAGAAAGGTTTGCTGAGACGACTTTAATTTTATGGCAAATGATTGCTAAAATTAAAGGTGATAAACGTTTACAGCGTCCACAGTTGGGTAAGCAAAAAGTAAAAATTACTGTGGGTAAACCTATATCTATTTCTGAGCATTACCCGGCATATAAGGAAAATCGTTTGGGTGCTAGACAAGCAGTTGCTGATGTAACCAATAATTTACAACACGCGTTGGAAGGATTGATTTGACTATTATGGTAAAATCAGCGACTGAGGACTAGAACTAAGGAAAATAAGTCCAAGGCAAATAACTTACAAATAACTCAAGCAACTTCATACTTGAAATAGTTAATTAAATGGTGATAATCATGCAACAGATTACTATCGATGCAGCATCACAACACTTACACGAATTAATCGAAGCAGCAATCAATGGCGAAGAAATTATTATCACCAAAGATGAGCAACCAGTAATTAAGCTGACTCCGGTGATTTCAGAGAAAAAACGCTCTCCTTTATTTGGTAGTGCCAAAGGTTTGATTACTATAACAGATGACTTTGACGAGCCATTAGAAGAGTTTCAGGATTATATGTAATGCAGGTGTTATTAGATACTCACACTTTGATTTGGTTTTTTCAAGGATATGCACGTTTTAGTGACAAGATGAGACTATTAATTGAAGACCAGAATAATGAAAAGCTTATCAGCATTGTTAGTGTGTGGGAAATGTCAATAAAGCAAAGCATTGGTAAACTAAAACTCAGTTTACCAATTAAGACTTTTATCGAGCAACAGCTAGCATTAGATGACTTTAATTTACTTAATATTAATCTCGAGCATATTGATGTAATTACTACCCTACCATTACAAC
>NZ_JADEXF010000124.1 GCF_015207245.1 Nostoc cf. edaphicum LEGE 07299 | reverse complement strand
GCGTTGGATTAGAGGCTGCACGGGGCGAACTTGTGGAAGCAATGACTGGTTATAGTGCGTTTCAAGGTTACACAACTCAGATAGTTTTTGATGCCCAATATCAAAACACCTCTAGTAATAAAGAAATTATTACTGAGCTTTTATCTGTTTATTACACTGATTTTGGGCAAACCGCAGATACTTATATTGAAAAATCCTGCGCTTCTTTTCGCCACCAAATAGCCCAATCTTTGATTTCTCGTGTGATTGTTGCTACATCAGATCGGGCACAGCAGTTGATGATCCAAGGGTATGGGGCTGAATGGTTGTCAGCACAACAACTTTGTGGGGAAGTGGAAGCCACTGTCTGCCGGATGCGACAAAAGTATCATACGCGTAAACAATCTAAGAGTAGATTTTTAGCTAATGCCATTGATGCTAAAGCGCGGCAGCGTCTGGCTGAATTACGAATGGGATTACAGTAGATATTTAGTATCTCAGAGTCTCTGCTTAAGTTCCTAAATCGATTTTGGCTGCAAAATTTCTATAAATTAAGTTTCTAAAAAAAATATTGGCGAAAGTACTTGCCAAATACTATTTTTAGCCCTAATATTATAAATCGTGAGTGGTCCTCAGTAGCTCAGTGGTAGAGCGATCGACTGTTAATCGATTGGTCGCTGGTTCGAATCCAGCCTGGGGAGTTTATCAGTTTTGGATTTTAAATTTTGGATTCTAGATTATCCATCAGAGACTTATGGTCGCTTGACTCGACTGTAGCGATTTGTGATCGATTCGGCTGGGCTGCTGCTCACAAATGCTCATGTGGTGGATGAAGTCGATACAGTAACAGTGTCTTTTCAAGACGGTCGCATCTTAGAGGGGCAAGTGCTTGGTAAAGATCCAGTCACAGATGTAGCAGTGATTCAGGTAAAAGCCGAGAAATTGCCTACCGTGACAATTGGGGATTCTGATGCGGTTCGGCAAGGGCAATGGGCGATCGCAATTGGTAATCCATTAGGTTTGCAGGAAACTGTAACGGTTGGTGTGATTAGCGGTATTGAACGGTCTAGTGCGGCGATTGGCATTCCAGATAAGCGGGTTGGCTTTATCCAAACGGATGCGGCAATTAATCCCGGCAATTCAGGGGGGCCGCTCCTGAATGCAGCCGGAGACGTGATTGGCATCAACACTGCCATTGTTCGGGGAGCGCAAGGACTTGGCTTTGCTATTCCAATCAACACAGCCCAACAAATTGCCCAACAGCTGATTACAACGGGACAGGTTGAACATCCCTACATAGGGGTGCAGATGACCGCACTTAACCCACAAGTAAAACAGTTTATCAATACATCTCCCAATAGCGGAATGCAGGTTAAGGAAGACCAGGGGATTTTGGTGGTTGAGGTTCAACGAAACTCACCTGCTGCTAAAGCGGGAGTGCGAGTCGGCGATGTGATTCAAATGGTTGACGATCAACCTGTCACTAAAGCAAGTAAAGTGCAGCAACTCATCGATAAAGTGGGAGTGGGAGGTAAGCTACCCGTAAAACTGCAACGCAATGAGCGAACGGTGGCACTGACAATCGAACCAGAGCAACTTCCCCCAATGAAAACTCGGTAGCTTAAATTACATCCGTTAAATTGATATCACTGTACAAAGGAGGCATCATGAATCTGCTAATTTTTGGAGCGACTGGGGGTACAGGTTGCGAACTGGTCAAACAAGCACTCGCACAAGGGCATATCGTGACGGCGTTCGCTCGAAATCCAGATAAACTTGACATCCAACATTCAAACCTGAAGGTTACAAAGGGTGATGTGACAGATGTTGCAGCGGTAGAGCAAGCAGTCAAAGGGCAAGATGCTGTGTTCTCTGCCCTTGGCTCGTCGAGTTTAAAGAAAAATCCGGCACTGGTAGAGGGGGTTCGCAACATTGTCCAAATGATGGAAAAGCATGGTGTGCCGCGTTTCATTTATGAGTCTTCATTAGGGGTTGGCGAGAGTCGAAAGCGCGTCAACTTCCTGGTTCGGTTTATCATCATCCCACTAGTGCTACGGAATGCGATCGCAGATCACGAGGAAAAGGAACAGATCATCAAGCAAAGTCAGTTAGATTGGGTCATCGTCCGTCCAGCAGGGTTGACCAATGGATCGCACACAAAGGACTACAAACACGGCGAGTCTATCCAGTACGGGGCAAAGATTTCCCGTGCGGACGTAGCTGACTTCATGCTGAAGCAGGTGAGTGAAAACACTTATCTGCACAAGACACCAGGTGTGTCGTATTAGTGCCGTTGGGAATTAACTATGAAATATCACAGTCAGTAGAGGTAGGAACGCCAACAGAAAGCCGTGCCAAGATTGTAATTGAGCTTCTGGGGTTGATTCTGGTGGTGCTAATAGAGCTTCTACTCTTTGTTCTAAACGATCTGCACCAGAGGAACCTAATGCAGCACAGCAAATTTCCGATAAGACGGGGCTGCTACTAACCACTAATAAAAGTGATTCTGCTAACACCAGAGGGTCTACCTGCAATGCTGCATAACCGTCAGCACGGAGTTCGCGCAAAGCTAACAATTCTTCCCACAAAGGCTCTGTATTCGGCAACCAAGCGGTGCAGGAACGCACCCAACCCAGCCAGAAAAACCAGAACGTATCCCTGTAATGGTGATGCCCTTGCTCATGGGCTAAGACGCTTTCTAAATGAGCTGGTGAGAGAGTTTGCACTAATCCTTGGCTAACCACTAATTCTGGTTGCCAAAAACCGATTTGACCTGCAAACAACGCGCCTGTTTGCAGCAGTCTGGCTCGTCTATCGCCAACATTCACTAGAGGGCAGTTACGGGCAGATTCTACAGACTGCCAACCTTGGAAAGCAAGTTTAATGCATGAAATGGCAAAAAATGCCAAATAAATGAATGCTAGTAAATAGCTAATTGAGCCTGTATACATTCCGCCCATTTGCCCTTGAGGCCCCATGAACAGCACCGCGATCGCAGTCATGAAAATTAGCAAGGGCGGAAAAAGAAATAGAAATAGCGATCGCTGCCACCGCCGACTCCAAGATGCTTGATGTTGATTCCAAGAGGATCTTAACCACCAGGCAACTGCCAAAGCATTCAAAATCATTATTAGATGCATCATTTTTCCTCCCTGGCCTGGCGTGCAGATTGAATACGTTTGGCGATCGCTGCTATTTGCTCACTGGCTGCTTCATCTAAGCTATCGGCAAAGGCAGCAATAACATCGGGGTTCCCCACTGCCAGAAATCGCTGTAACTGCTCGTGAGCTTTGATGACATCTGATTGCTGCTTACTCAACATTGGCCGCCAGTAGAACGCTCGCTCTTTCTTGTCGCAGGCTAGCCAACCTTTATCTGTGAGGCGACGTAAGACAGTGGTGACAGAAGTATACGCTAATTCGCGGTTGGGATCGGCGAGGATGCGATCGTGTACATCCTTTACTGTGACTGAACCAAGTTCCCAGATAATATTTAAAATTTCCGCTTCCAATGGGCCTAAAGATAGTTGTTTAGGGCGGTAATCGGGTAAAGGTGCCATAGCAATTTCAATGGAGAGTGGGGAGTGGGGAATAAGTGAATATCCGTCTCTTCGCGCTGTAACCTTGAAGCTGTAACTTTTTTCCCATAAAGATAAGCCTGTTCTTGTTTTAGATTACAAGATAGTGCAGCAGTCTGAAAGTCTATTCAGATAAAAATGGGCTTTTTGAGTATTTATTTAGAGACTCTTAAAATTTGGTTAAAACCCCTAGCAGATTTATTCCTCAGCCGTATTTATGTATTAGATGACGTACATTGTGCTTTTTGATAGTAAAAAATCATCTGGGAAAAATTGAGATTATAGTTAGTGACACCAACTGGGTAAAATGTTATTTGCGACAGTAGTATTAAACTAGGTGTATCCAGCGCGTGAAGCTATTCGTATACCACACTCCTGAATTGACTCCAACGGATAAAGCGCCAGAATGTGCGATCGCAGTTGATGTCTTGCGAGCCACTAGCACAATTGCGACAGTTCTGGCAGCTGGAGGCGAAGCTGTACAAGTATTCAGCGATTTAGATCAGTTAATTAAAGTTAGCGAAAAATGGCCTTCTGAAAAACGTCTGCGAGCTGGAGAACGCGGTGGCGCGAAAGTAGCTGGCTTTGAGTTGGGTAACTCTCCCCTCGACTGCACGCCAGAATTAGTCCAAGGGCGTCGCTTGTTTATCAGTACCACTAATGGCACTCGTGCCTTACAACGGGTACAAGACTCTCCAAATCTATTAGCAGCAGCCTTGATTAACCGGGCGGCGGTGGTGCGATTTCTCCTAGAGTTGCAACCAGAAACAGTGTGGATTGTCGGTTCTGGTTGGGAAGGTAGTTTTTCCTTAGAGGATACAGTTTGTGCAGGCGCGATCGCTCATAGCATTTTGCAGCAAACCAAGCTGTCACCTGAAGAACTCGCTGGGAATGATGAAGTAATTAGTGCGATCGCTCTTTACTCTCAGTGGCAAGATAACTTATTAGGATTACTTCACCAAGCTAGTCACGGTCAACGATTGTTACGCCTTGACTGTCACGAAGATTTAAAATATTGTTCCCAAACTGATATTTTAGATGTCTTACCAATACAACATGAAACGGGAGTATTAAAAAGTCAAAAGAAATAGGGAGTGGGTAGTGAAGAAGGGAATAGGGTACAGGTTACAGGGTATAGATTATTTTCTATTACCTGTCACCTGTCACCTGTCACCTCTCCCCTAATCTTCATGCTCAATTTTCAAATCTGTGAGCATTTGTCGAAGTCTTTGTCGCCAATGGGGGGGATAAGTCCCTAGAATTGCGGAAATTTTTCCACAAGCAAGAACAGAATAAGCAGGGCGACGGGCCGGTGTTGGATATTCGGCAGTTGTAATGGGGACAATACGTTCAACTTTCAAAGGGAAGCCTAGCTGTTGGGCTTCTTCAAAAATGGCAACGGCAAAGTCATACCAGCTAGCAACGCCGCTATTAGTGTAGTGATAAGTGCCCCTAACTTCTGGAGTTAACAGGGGAATTGTCTGCCCTATAACTGCCGCTATATCTTGCGCCCAAGTCGGGCTACCAATTTGATCGGCGACAACACGAAGTTCTTGGCGTTCTGCACCTAGTAGTCGCAGCATGGTTTTGACAAAGTTACTTTTGCCAAAGGTTCCATAAACCCAAGCAGTGCGGAGGATGAGATGATGGGCGCAAGTTTCCCGAATAGCTTCTTCTCCAGCGAGTTTGGTTTTACCGTAAACACTCAACGGATTAGTCGCATCGGTTTCGTGGTAAGGGCTACAGCCATTGCCATCAAAAACGTAATCAGTTGAAATATGAATTAGAAAAGCTCCTAATTTTTGGCTTTCTTGGGCAACAATTAAGGGTGCAGTCGCATTAATAGCGGTAGCAAGTTCGGGTTCACTTTCGGCTTTGTCTACAGCAGTATAAGCGGCAGCATTAATGATGATTTGCGGCTGCTTGGATCTGATAACGTTGCGGAGGGTATCGGGTTGGGCAAGGTCTACTGTTGGGCGTGCTACCGAGATAATATCGCCATAAGATGAGACTATTTGTTGTAGCTCCTTTCCCACTTGACCGTTGCTACCAATCAGCAAAATTGATTTAGTCATTTGTTATTTGTCATTTGTCATTTGTCATTTGTTATTTGTCATTTGTCATTTGTCATTTGTCATTTGTCATTTGTCATTTGTCATTTGTTTAAGAGAAGCCACGCCCACTCTTGAACGTGGTTTGAATTAGTCCGATGAAAGACAAAGTTTTTCCGCCCACCATAAAAATAAGCTTAGGTATCACAAGAGACGGGGTATCTGACAAAATCCAATGACCAATGACCAATGACCAATGACCAATGACCAATGACTACTTAATCAAATACTTCAGCAGTTCTGAAAGATTTACCAGCTTGGTCTTTAGCTGATAAAATCGGAGGCGTACTCAGGGGCCAATCTATCGCTAAATCTGGATCGTTCCATAAAATTGTGCGATCGCTTTGGGGCGCGTAATAATCTGTAGTTTTGTAGAGAACTTCAGCTATTTCTGAAAGTGCCACAAAGCCGTGAGCAAAGCCTGGTGGTATCCACAGTAGGCGTTTGTTTTTAGCACTGAGTTCATAACCTACCCACTTACCGAAGGTAGGCGAACTTTTTCTAATGTCTACTGCTACATCAAAAATTGTGCCAACAATCGCCCGAATGAGTTTACCTTGGGGTTGTTGGATTTGATAGTGCAATCCACGTAAGACGTTTTGTTTAGAGCAAGAGTGATTATCTTGGACGAAGTTCGTAACAATCCCTATCTCTTGAGCAAATCTTTGGTGGTTGTAAGCTTCAAAAAAGAAACCGCGATCGTCTCCAAATACTTGGGGTTCGAGTTGGATAACTTCGGGAATTTTGGTATGTACAATGCTCATTAATATTATAAGTAATGTGCCACAGGCTTAATTACGAGAATAATTTAATACTTGTATTTTACAGGTATTAGAATAAGATTTTGACTGTGGCTTTTTTCTTTTGAATAAGTAAATCACGTTAGTTCAATTTGACAGTCATCGCCAATCATAAATCGCAAGGCTTTAGGGGGACGGGGTGCAAGATTCAATTGTGCCCTTTGTCCAATCACACTATCAATAATGCGTTGATGAATTCCGACAATTTTAGCCCCTTCTAAAATAACGCTGTGTTCTAAATCAGTATCAATGAGTGTGACATTGTTAGCGATGCTACTATAAGGGCCAATAAAGCAGTTTTCTAAATGACAATTGCTGCCAATGACTACTGGCCCGCGAATTGTGCAGTTAATTACTTTAGATTTTACCCCGATTTGGACTCGTCCAATAATCTGACTTTGGGCATCAATTTCGCCCACAACTGATGCTGTCAGATAGGTATCGAGAATCAATCTATTAGCTTCTAATAAATCATCTTTTTTACCAGTATCTAACCACCAGCCTTGGAGATTGTAGGCTACAACCTGCTTTTGCTGATTAATCAGGTATTGAATAGCATCAGTGATTTCTAACTCGCCTCTAGAGGAAGGTTGGATATTTGCGATCGCATCAAAGATGAGGTGAGAAAAGAAATAAACTCCTACCAATGCCAGATTTGAAGGAGGAACTTTGGGTTTTTCAATTAACTGTAATACCCTTCCTGTTTCATCCACCTGAGCCACACCAAAAGCACTAGGGTTAGCAACTGAACGTAAGAGAATCAAAGCATCTGGCTGTTGTTGGCTAAATTGTTGCAGAAAGTAACGTAACTCACCTAGTTGAATCAGGTTATCTCCTAAGTACATGACAAAGGGAGAATCTCCTAAAAAAGGACGAGCGATTTGGACGGCGTGAGCAAGTCCAAGTGGCTGATCTTGTACGATGTAGGTGATGTTTGCTCCAAAGCATTCTCCATTTCCGGTTTTCCCTTGGACTTCTGCCCCGGTTTCTGGACTGATAATGATGCCAATATCAGTGATGCCAGCCGCGACCATTTCTTCAATGCCATACCATAAAACCGGTTTGTTAGCAACTGGTACAAGTTGTTTTGCTCCGCTATAGGTGAGGGGACGTAGGCGTGTACCTTTCCCGCCAGAAAGAATTAGTGCTTTCATAGGGCTTTCATCAGGATTTAGGATTAATTACAAGTCATTAGTCAAGATAATCTGAAAACTTGACAAAATCCCAAATCATTTGATTTAAGTTATGGTGTTAGTA
>NZ_JADEXF010000123.1 GCF_015207245.1 Nostoc cf. edaphicum LEGE 07299 | reverse complement strand
GTGAAATTACACTTCACTTTTTAGCGTGAATCATTTACAATTCTCATTCCAAAGAGATTAATACAGCAGTTATGCTCCAAGACACACAAACCATCCGCTATTACCAAAGACTCACCGATGCCTTCATCGAGCTATGGAATCGCGGTTATCGCACGGATGATATGCGGATGTATTTGGATGGATATCTAGCCGCACTGCGACATAGCAACGTCATTGAACCTTATCTGATTCATCGCCTAGAAGAGGAAGCCAGCCGCTTCTTGTACGATGGATCGAACTTTGCAGTGCCGCAACCACAACCACAACCCGATTACTACTAAGTACCATTTACCTGGTCATTGCTAGTAACCGTTAATTACCGCAGATAATTATAGCATATTATCTGTATTGGTCAACGGGTGTCGTGGTGTGGAATTTTGGAGATATTGTATTGATTAAACGCATCCCCTCAGCCCTATATTGGTTTTGCCAATCAGACTGAGGGGATTGTTGTCTAGCAACGAAATCAAGTCCAACAAAGAGTATTTTTTGTCAGAAACCGATTAAAAAACCCTTGAAAGGGGAAAGAAATAGTATCTCTCCTTTCAAGGATATTAAAAACGGCACATTACCTTGATTGCGAAGCGAAAATTCAGCAACATACCCTTTATTTTGGGTAAAGAGAGCTTAAGAAGCTAATGCGACTTCTACCTTCTCCTGCAATTCACCTTTTTGGTACAGTTCAATCAAAATATCAGAACCGCCAAGGAATTCACCATTGATATACACTTGGGGAATTGTGGGCCAGCTAGAGTATTCTTTAATACCTTGACGGATTTCAGGGTCTGATAGAACGTCAACTGTCTCAAAGGGAACTCCCAAGGTATTGAGAATCTGCACAACGTTGTTAGAGAAACCACATTGGGGCATTAACTTGTTTCCCTTCATGAAAACTAAAATCTTGTTTTCTTGTAGCAAGCTATCAATTTTGTCTTTGAGTTCTGGTGTCATGGTATTTATGTTTCCTATGTTGGATTCAACAGTGAGAAGTGAGAAGTAAGGAGTCAAAATTCATAACTCCTAACTTCTGACTCTTATTTACGAAGCTGCTGTTGCTTGCCAAGCTTCGGGAGTGTATGTTTTCACCGCCAAGGCATGAATTGCTTCAGTTGACATAGCTTGACCCAACGCACCATATACTAACTGGTGCTGTTGCACTAGTCCTTTACCTGCAAAGTGCGATGAAACTACTGTCACCTGATAGTGGTCGCCGCCACCAGTCAAGTCTTGCACCTGAACCTGTGCGTCTGGCAGTCCCGCCTTGATCATTTCCTCAACCTGTTGCGGACTAATCATCGCAATTCCTGAAAAAACTTACTTTTCTATTATTAACAGATATAGAGCAAATGCCTGTGCCAACTTCAGGCTTTGGCAAGGCTGTAGATAAACGCGCCTCTAAGGTGTATTTTTGAGAACGCTCAGGTTTTGGCTGCGGCGGATAGCTCTATCCTAGCACTGGGGCGTTGCCAAGCGACTGGTTAGGGAAATATGGGTATGCAAAAAGAGGCAACAAAAATTTAATTTATTTTTTTGGGGATGAGGAGGATGAATTACCACCTTCTCTGGGATAGGGAGAATCAACAAAACCCAACTCAAACAACTGTTTATAGGCTTTCTTGCCTAAATCCCGTGTCGGGTTTTGACTCTTAATTATTTGAACTAACAACGGTACAGCTAATTCTGGCTGATTTTGTGCCCGATGTACCAATGCTAGCTGAAAGGTGGCTTCATCTCGCTTTTGGGCTGTTAATAGAGCTTTTTGACGCTGAGAATCAGAAACTCTGTTGTCAATTCCTGAAAAGCTAGAATTTAACTCTTGATAAAAATTAGATAGCTGATTATAAACTTGACGTGCTTCTTGCAGTTTCTTGGCAGCTAAGGTGTAGTTTTGAGCAGAAACGGCTTGTTCTGCATCTTTTACTAAGCGATCGCCACCTGCAATGCTCAAAAGGCTGTTACTTTGGGTTATGGGGCGGAGGTTATTAGGATCGTTGGGGTCAATGGGTTGTGGTTGGCTGGTAGTGCCTGGTGACTGTGATACCTGAGCATTCACAGGTGATAGCAGGCTGAGGACTGCTATAACTGATAAAACAGTACGGTGCATCAAGGTAACAGCGACAGCAGTGTTCATGGGATCAATTAGTGCGACAACTATATAAAAGAGCTAGGGAAACTTCGGGTATCTTAACTCTGTTTTGGTCTTACACAAAGCAAAGTTACTTCCTAAGTATCTCTGATTTAGACTGAAAATCCGTCTAATCGAGTTCCCAACTGTCCGTCCTTACGGCTACCGACTTTCTTCCGCAATAATTATCTCAGGTTAGGTTGGATATTTGAGAGTGTAGTTTTTTCAAAGCAAGACTAAAACTCTAGTGAGTCACATCACAAATACCACGTTTCCCAGTCTAAACTAGCGTAGATGAGAAAAGAAGTCAGAAGCTTCAGACTTCCTGAAATCAGAACTTCTGCTTAAGAATGGGACACTGCGCGTAGCTTGCTTGGAGTGGAACGCGTTGTCAGCAAACATTGCAACTTCGCTTTTTGGATTGAAAATATTTATCACCAAGCAATTGAGTTGTTTGCAGACAGAAACTAGCTGTTTTCCCAAAAAATTACCAAATCGTCTCTCGACTTTTATTTTTGAAAGTAGAGTATACCGCGACCATAGCAACATTAGTTGAGAAAGTACAGATGCTAGAAGCTTGAAACACTTAAAAGGGTAAAACTAAAGGATATGTTTAACAAGGTCAAGAATTAGTAATTTCTGCAAATGCGTGATTAGTAACTTTTGTTTCTTGATGGCTCAATTGTTGCAGTGCCTTTGCTAAATCAGTTGTGATGTTTTTTGCCTCTTGTTTTATACAGCCGTTCATGTAATCCGCGACTTTTATTGGGGAGCCAATGTCAATACTTACATCTGTACCCCAATTGGGATAAGGTTGGCTGTAGTTAATGCCTATGGGTATAATTTTCACACCCAGCCCGGAATGGCTAGATTCAGCACTCAAAGCAAGACGAGCAATTCCCGGTTTCAACTGGTGAACTTGACCGTCACGAAAAATGTTACCTTCTGGAAAGATGACCAGGGTTTTGTGCTGCTGAAGTAGCTCTACTCCATGTCGCAGGGTGCGGATTGACGGATGCTTAGAATTTACAGGAAATCCCCCTAAACGTCGAACAAACCAGCCTTGCAAACCTTGGCATTCGTCAATAGTCACCATGAATCGCAAGTCTTGCTTTCTCAGACAAGCGGTAGCGTAGGGTACAAGCAACGCATCCCAACGCGCCCGATGTGTAGGCGCAAGGATCACAGGCCCAGTTGTGGGGATATTTTTTTGTCCGGTTATTCTAATTTGTCCAAAGAATAATGGTAATAGGCAGTGACGCCCTAATATATATGCCAGGGGACTTAACCAAGGAGAAACCTTTGAGGTAGTGCTATCTACCTGAGGACTTACTGAGGTGTGCTGGCAGGTATCGGATGAAGAGTAAAATTCCATCATGACGGATGCAGCTGATTGACGGGTAAAAATTTAACGAAAGGCGTGATTAGTTACACCGTAGATTCTCTTGTGTGACTTGTGTCGTAGTAGATGGACAGTTTTACCTCTGTCCGTTAGTTTACTTTACGCCGCCTAGTAGCAAACCAAGTCTGTAATTGCTGACGACAAGCTGACTCTAGAATGCCTCCGATTACTTGGAGACGGTGATTAGAAGCAGCACTATCGGGGATGTTAATAACTGTACGAATTGCGCCAGTTTTTGTATCGTCTACTC
Source organism: Nostoc cf. edaphicum LEGE 07299 (assembly GCF_015207245.1). Taxonomy (GTDB): domain Bacteria; phylum Cyanobacteriota; class Cyanobacteriia; order Cyanobacteriales; family Nostocaceae; genus Nostoc; species Nostoc edaphicum_B. Next base: position 3,948 of record NZ_JADEXF010000123.1, on the reverse strand, counting down.
CATATACCAGTATTCTTAGTCGTGATTGGACGATCGCACCTGCACACATCGGGCAAGGTTCGAGAGTTACATAAAGGGTGCATTCATTAAGATGCCAATTTTGTAAAGTTGTTGCAGCTGTCTTGATAGCGAGAATTTCCGCATGAGCGGTAGGGTCTTTGTCGCGCTCTTTTCTGTTTTCTCCTTGTGCTAGCAATTTGCCTGTTGAATCAATGATAACAGCACCTACAGGGATTTCACCTGCATCACCTGCTGTTTTTGCTAATTCTAGGGCATAATTCATCCATTGTTGATGTATAAGATATTCCGTATACTTAGTTAACATTTTCTTATCAATTCAATGCCTGATGTGCAACTTAATATTCTGACCTCTCTCCAAATCACCAATACTGTTCGGTTAAGGCAAAAGACGCGATGAATCGCCGTCTCTACAATAATCTTTCGTCTTGACGGCGATTTATCGTGTCTAAATAGCGACTTGGGCTAAAAGGGGATCGAGTTGACTTTGTGTGTCTAACTGATAGAGGTCATCGCAGCCGCCAATGTGCTGGTTATTGATAAAAATTTGTGGTACGGTGCGGCGGCCGTTGGCGCGTTCTGCCATTTTAGCTCTGGCTGCTTCGTCGCCGTCGATTTTGTATTCAGTGAAATTTACACCTTTCCACCACAGCAGCATTTTGGCTCGAATGCAGTAAGGACAAGTTTGCCAGGTGTAAAGTTCGACGTTGGCTTTGACTCGCTCTGGATGGCGATTTAAAAGGGGATTAAGAAAGTCCAGCATATTTTTTAAGCAAGGTTTTAACTATGTCTCTAGCCTAGATCATTAGACATCTTGCAAAAGTCACAAATGCCAAGATGTTGGGGAAAGGTTAAAGGGAAAATTCTATACCTTTCCCCTTTCCCCTTTTCCCTACTTTTACAAGAAGTCTATTGCTTACCGCATCGGTGCTGGAACCCACTTTTGGAAACCCTCTAAATGATTCCAGTAAGCCAAATATCCAGTCAATGCCCAAATTAGAGCGGCTACTATCAGCACCGCTACGCCAATTAGTCGCCAAGTTCGATTGGTTTTCCAATAGAGAGTTGGCGCTGCAAAAATACCACCTAATCCAGTTAAAATAAAGCCGATTCCCGATAAAATCGGTTGCTTTGTCAAATTCAAGTTGATGATGCGGATACCCACTACGATCGCAACTGCACCAGTAAAGAAACCGTAAATTGCTATTGTCAACAAATCCCAACCTTGAGCCAGGGCGATCGCAGCTGCAATAAACAAGATTCCAAATAGGATACTCGTCTCACCGAAGGCAATTATGAGTAAAAAATCAGAATGTGTTAAATGGCACTTTTCTAACGAGTTAGCAGTAAAACTTAACTTTCTTCCACGTGTATCCGCCCTTTGGTAGACTTGAAAACTGAAATAGGCAGATGAAACGACGCAAATTCAAGCAGCTGAGAGGGCAAACTCTGTGGAAAATACACTTGGTTTAGAGATTATTGAAGTAGTAGAGCAAGCCGCGATCGCATCCGCAAAGTGGATGGGTAAAGGCGAAAAAAACATCGCTGACCAGGTAGCTGTGGAAGCTATGCGGGAGCGGATGAATAAAATCTATATGCGGGGTCGCATTGTGATTGGAGAAGGCGAACGCGACGACGCGCCTATGTTATACATCGGGGAAGAAGTTGGTATCTGTACTCAACCAAATGCCTCAGCTCTTTGTAACCCTGATGAATTAATCGAAATTGATATCGCTGTTGACCCCTGTGAAGGTACGAACTTGGTAGCTTATGGGCAACCTGGTTCGATGGCTGTCTTGGCAATTTCTGAAAAGGGTGGATTATTTGCTGCTCCTGACTTTTACATGAAGAAGTTAGCAGCACCTCCCGCAGCTAAGGGCAAGGTAGACATCAACAAGTCAGCAACAGAAAACCTCAAGATTCTCTCTGAGTGTCTAGAGCGTTCTATTGAAGAACTCGTGATCGTGGTGATGAAGCGCGAACGCCACAACGATTTAATTAAAGAAATCCGTGAGGCTGGAGCGAGAGTCGCCCTAATTTCAGATGGTGATGTGGGTGCAGCTATCAGCTGCGGTTTTGCTGGAACTAATATCCACGCGCTGATGGGTATCGGTGCGGCTCCTGAAGGTGTAATCTCGGCAGCCGCAATGCGTGCTTTGGGTGGACACTTCCAAGGTCAACTGATTTACGATCCCGCAATCGTAAAAACAGGTCTGATTGGAGAAAGCAGAGAAGCCAACATCGATCGTTTAAAGTCTATGAATATCAATGACCCCGATAAGGTCTATGATGCTCATGAACTGGCATCTGGTGAAACTGTTCTGTTCGCTGCTTGCGGCATTACCGCTGGTAATCTCATGGAAGGTGTACGTTTCTTCAGCGGTGGAGCAAGAACTCAAAGCTTGGTAATTTCCAACCAATCGAATACGGCTCGATTTGTTGATACAATTCACATGTTTGGTAAACCCAAGACTCTCCAACTGAACTAATTTTTAGGGAATGGGGAATGGTAAAAGTAGGGACGAAGCATTTGGAAAGAAATCTTTCGAGAAAACGGAAAAATATTCACCTAAATGCTTCATCTTTACACTAGTTAGTAGTTAGTATTTAGTGATTAGTTATTGTTTGTTGGTTGAAAAAACTATCAACCAATAAATAATAATTCCCCATTCCCTATTTTCACTCAATGCCCGATTGCCAACTACCAATTAGTAACTACGATTTAGCAAATGAATATAGCAGTGGTGGGGTTAAGCCATAAAACAGCCCCAGTAGAAGTCCGGGAAAAACTGAGCATTCCAGAACCACAAATTGAAAATGCGATCGCTCAACTGGCCAGCTATCCCCATATTGACGAAGTTGCAATTCTTAGCACTTGTAACCGTCTGGAAATTTACATTGTCACCAGTGAAGCAGACCAAGGTATCCGGGAAGTAACGCAGTTTCTTGCGGAATACAGTAAATTACCCGTGCTTTCTCTGCGACAGCATTTGTTTATGCTGCTACATGATGATGCCGTCATGCACGTTATGCGGGTAGCAGGTGGTTTAGATAGTTTGGTACTCGGAGAAGGTCAAATTCTGGCTCAGGTGAAGACTACTCACAAACTGGGACAGCAATATAGTGGTATAAAAACCATTTTGAATCGATTATTTAAACAAGCGCTGACAGCTGGTAAGCGGGTTCGCACTGAAACGAGTATTGGTACTGGGGCTGTCTCTATTAGTTCGGCAGCTGTGGAATTAGCACAGATAAAAGTGGCAAATTTGGCAGCTTGCCGAGTGGTAATTCTGGGTGCTGGTAAAATGTCGCGGCTGCTAGTGCAACACTTAATTTCTAAAGGTGCTGTGGAAATTAGTATTGTAAATCGCTCTCGCGATCGCGCTCAAGAATTAGCAAAGCTGTTCCCTCAACAACCAATCAAAATTCATCCACTATCGGAAATGATGAGCGTAATTGCCGATAGTGATTTGGTGTTTACAAGTACTTCGGCAACAGAGCCAATACTTGACCGTGCTAAATTAGAAATGGTTTTAGAAGTTCAGCGCTCTCTAATGTTATTTGATATTTCTGTGCCGCGTAATATTCATGCGGATGTAAATGAATTGGAAAATGTGCAAGCGTTTAATGTGGATGATTTGAAGGCAGTAGTAGCGCAAAACTACGAAAGCCGTCGGAAGATTGCACAAGAAGCAGAGAAACTTTTAGAAGAAGAAGTGGAAGCCTTTGATATTTGGTGGCGCAGTTTAGAAACTGTCACCACTATTAGCTGTCTGCGAAATAAAGTCGAAACCATCCGCGAACAAGAGTTAGAAAAAGCTTTGTCGAGATTGGGTTCGGAATTCGCTGAAAAACATCAAGAGGTGATTGAAGCATTAACGCGGGGAATTGTCAATAAAATTTTACATGACCCGATGGTACAGTTGCGAT
>NZ_JADEXF010000122.1 GCF_015207245.1 Nostoc cf. edaphicum LEGE 07299 | reverse complement strand
CTGCTAGTCAGAAAATTCTGTGTTTTTAAGTATCATAAGCTACATTGTGTCTAGCGATTGCTCTTCTCTCAAAAACTTTTTGGTTTACTGGTAACTGCTCTAGATGCTTTACGAAGGTTAAAGCAGGCGCAGGTATCCTCAATAGTAATCAACTGAGTCAAATTTAACTCACTAGCTTGCTTTTCCATAAATGAATTTTTTTCATTATAATTAAGTGTATATACAATTAATTCTTGCTTGTCAAGTTAATATTTACGATTAGCTCGACTTTATCCATTTGCTTCGCAACGCGATCGCTTCAGATGAAACCTTTATGGGACAGTAGTTTTACTTTTTTCACTTCATCGATAATCTGTGATGTGAAAAAAGTATTTGCCAAAAATCTAGGTTTTGCCGGATAAAGAAAACCAAGTTATTAATTTTTGATTGAGTCGAGCTTAATTAAGATTTTAAATGATTAAAACTAAAGTGCCGATGACTACTAACCCAGTTCCTAAAAGGATCTTCCAGCTTAATGTTTCTCCCAAAAAAATGACTGAAAATAATAAAACTAGTACCAAGCTTGATTTATCAATTGGTGCAACAAGGGAAGCTTTTCCTACTTGTAAGGCTTGGAAGTAAAAAATCCATGATAACCCTGTAGATAGTCCAGATAATAATAAGAAAATCAGGGTTTTTTGGGATATAGCTGAGATATTAACTACGTTTCCCTGAAAAAATACAATCCCCCAAGCAACTACTAAGATCACAACAGTTCGGATTGCTGTTGCTAAATTAGCATTCACATTTTCTATCCCAATTTTGGCAAAGATAGTTGTCAATGCTGCAAAGCCAGCTGACAATAATGCATATATCCACCATGTTGCGGTGTTGCTTTCCATCTTAGCCTCCTGATTAGCTAGTCAAACTTAGCAGTGTAATTTAAGAAGAGTGTTAAATTCAATTACTTGTCAGTAAAGTTTGACTTGCTAGGTTCGTAGTTTGCGATCTACGGTTTCACTCTTTTAGTCACTCAGTACTACTGAAGCAGACGATTATCGTCGGACTTGCGCTAACTTAATATCAGGAACAAATTTAAACTGCTATAAGTCTTAGTTTTAAAAATTTATCAAATCTATCACATTATTTTAAGTTACTAATATGTTAAGCTGAGTATAATTAGATAACTGCTAGTAGTATATATTACTAATATTCATCTAAGTTATGAAGCAATCATATTTGTAATACTAGTATTATCTCTAAATAAAGTTAACACTTAAAGTAACTTAGGATGGGTTGCCCCAGATGAAATCCCCACCTTCTTCAAATTCTTGGAATGGTCGCTTTGTCGGTGATAACCAGCGATACCGTTTAGACAGACGGTTGGGCGGGGGTGGCATGGGAGAAGTTTTCCTGGCAACGGACACCCGTGTTGGTCAGCAGGTAGCCTTGAAGTTGCTCAAAGATACGCTAGTGGCATCACTCGAAATGAGAAAGCGTTTTGAGCGGGAGGTGGCAGTTTGTGCTGCTTTGCAAAGCGACCACATTGTTAAGATTAGTGATTGTGGTGTAACCCCGGAAGGTTTTCCATTTTACGTTATGGAATATTTGCGGGGGCAAACTCTCAGGCAATTACTGCTGCGCGAAAAGCGGCTGTCTGTTGAGCGGACGGTGAAGATTATGACGCAAGTTTGTAAGGGTTTACAGCTTGCCCATCAAGGAGTGACTCTCCAACGAGATGGTGGAAAAACCAGTGAACATATTCAGGTAGTTCATCGCGACCTGAAGCCAGATAATATATTTTTGATCCCGACAGATTTGGGAGAGTGGGTAAAAGTTTTGGATTTTGGTGTTGCCAAAATTCGGAGTGAATCTTCAGAAAATTCCAATATCACAAATATAACTAGTACATTTATCGGTACATTTCGTTACGCACCTCCTGAACAAATCCAAAGCGATCAAAACCTGGATGCCAGAGGTGATATTTACAGCTTAGGGATTATCCTTTATGAAATGCTAAGTGCAGCCGACCCCTTTGGAATCAGCATTAAGGGTAGTCATGTGAGTGAGGCTTCTTGGGTATTAGCTCATGCTTATGAGCCACCAAAACCATTGCGCGAGCAACCAGGGTGTGAGCATTTACCCGTACAATTAGAAGCCGTGGTGATGAAATGCCTCCACAAGAACCCAGCCAACCGATTTGCAACGGTAGAAGAACTAAATCAGGCTTTGCAAGCTGCTGCCAAATTTGCCACAGAATCTAGTTTACCCGGACAAATTACTGGGCGATCGCAACCTTCTTCCAATCAAGGTTCAAATCGCGAAACTGTTCCCAGGCAATCGAACGACGATACCGTTATTCGCCCTCCATCTGGTTTCAATCAAGGTTCAAATCACGAAACTGTTCCCAGACAATCAAACGACGATACTGTTATTCGCCCTCCATCTGGTTTCAATCAAGGTTCAAATCACGAAACCGTTCCGAGACCATTTAACCCAGTTGAACAAAATCCCCAAAGTCCTGGGAATAATCCGAACACCAGCAAACCTGAGGTGACGTTGTATCAACCACGACCAGGATCTAATCAAAGTGGGCAACAAGTACCACCAGATAAGACGTTGTTTCAACCGCGACCAGGAGCAAATCAAGGCGGTCAACAAGTGCCACCAGACAAGACGTTGTATCAACCGCGACCAGGAACTAATCAAGGTGGGCAACAAGTGTCACCAGATAAGACGTTGTTTCAGCCGCGACCAGTATCTAATCAAGGTGGGCAACAAGTGCAACCAGATGTGACGTTGTATCAGCCACGATCTGCGTCTAATCAACGCAGACCACAAGCGCGAACGGATGACACTATTTACCAACCAAGGCTAAGTGAGCAGCTAACTAGGAGTATTACTCCCAATTTTTTGCGAATCGTAGGGGTGGTGTTGGCTATTGGGCTGACTTTAGCAGTAGTAACCTATATATATACCCAATTGCAATCTGGTAAACAGCCAAGCAACCAGCAAAATTTACCTAATAGCGATCAGCGCATTTAGAACTAATCAGCATTGCTGTGTCCTATAATTCATCCCAAACTACAGGAAAGGAATAATCTGAAAATGCCGATAAGTCACGATTTTCGCTGCGGGTTTCTTCATCGAGAACTTTGACAACTTTGTTATAAATATCTTGTGCTTGTTGTGGGGAATCACCAATGCTGGTTAGTCCCACCTTGCCAAACTGCGAAAGGCAACCCATAAGATGAAACACTGTACCCGTTTCTGTACAGCTGTCGAAGTGCAGTCTATGGTGAGCGATGATATCCATCAAATCATTAGGTAATAATCCCTGATAGCGCTCTTTTTGCAGATTATCAGTGGCAATGTAATATTTTGGACGACCTTGTTGACTATAAAATAAACCTGTGGAAAGGTCATAGCGACCGTTTGTTAATAATTTCAGGGTCATGAATGGATGCGTTGTACCGCCTTTACGCAGGTTAATTTCGATCGCCTGAATATCCCACTCTCCGTTACCCTTGTCAACGGCGATAAAATCTACACCAAACCGTTCTAAAGTACCTTTTTCTGCTAGTTTTCTGCCAACTTGAAGTCCCAATTGCTGTAATTGCAATCGATATCTTTCATCAGCAGGAAACCTGCAACCAAGATAAATCTGACCGTCTGGGCCTCCAAGAATCTGGTCGTGAGTTGACAAGATTTCCACTTCGCCTTGGGGTGTGATCCGTCCTTGAACGCTGGGCGATCGCTTAATTTCCCCTTCCACGAATGCTTCGCTAATTGCCCCTAACTCAGGCATTTTTACCAAAAAACTATCCCAAGTTTCTTGTTTTGCTTGAAAGCGCATCGTTGAAAGGCGATCGCTAATTGCAGCTACCCTTTCGGCATGAGTACCAGTGTTTGGTGCTAAATTCTCAATCGGTCTGAGATCCAACAATGCATTCCCTTCTCCAGAAATGCCCTCGTTGAGTTTTACTACTACCTGTTTTAATGTTGGTTGGCGTTCCCACAAATCAACGGTAGCTTCTGCCAAATCTGTATGGTTCCAAATTTTTTCGCTGCCATCTGGATGCGGTACTCCGCTTTCTTTGAAGATTTGCCGACTGCCACTTTTTGTTCCCCAAATCTGTAAATCTGGTGCAGCAGCATACAGTGGTACACCCAATTTTAAAGACAATTCGCCTTCCCAGTGCGAAGAGTTGTAGCAGATCATAAATGATTTGTCTAGCCTCAAAGATTTCTGAATCCGCTCTAGCAACCGGGGGCGTTCTAAAATCTTTTGGCTCAGAGGCTTAAAAGAGGAATCGTAAGTAGAAAGTAACAGCAAGCGATTGCGAGCATGAGAAAAAGGAATTCCTGGCAACAGTTGCAGATAATAATCAATGATACTAGGATGCAGCGGTACTGATGTTACATAAATCAGCCGAGTCCGGGGATTCCGCAACCGAATTAAGGAAAATAGTAATCTTTCTTCATAATGCTCGCAGCCTTCGATCTTTTGGAGTTCCCCTTGGTCAAGACTCAAGGAGGGAATAATTAAAATATCCGCTTCGCTATTGTCAAATAGTTCGCTCGTTTTCCAGCGATCGCGCAGGGTTAATTGTAAGTGGCGAAACTTTTCAACCTGTTCTAACTCGGAAATATTTAATGTTGCCATAACCCATGCCCTCTAATAATCTCAATGTAGCGCACCACGCACCCTTTTGGAAAATGTATAGTCGCCGTGTCAAGATTCAGGTAGTTTTGTAAAAAATTTCCGGAAGTCCGCAAGGATCAATCAAACTATAGTCACCCACAAATCGCCGACTTCTTTAATTTATTTTCCGTCTTAAGGTTGAGCTAATTGCAGCTTACTTTACCTCTTGGGGGCGATAGAGTACAGCAATATAATAGTTAACTTGAAAGTAGGTGAAAAAGAGAAATTTTTCATCACATTGGAGTTGTGTACTTACTTTCATGTTCAAGTATGAGGATAAATAATCTAATTTGCCCACAGTTGCTAGGAATAAGTAAGTTTAGCAAACATCCAGGATAGAAATGCCTAAAATTGCAAATGGCTAGTGAGAGTCAAAGCAAAAAATAAACCTTGGGTTGAATTTTCGATCCAAGGTTTAGTTATGAAATAGGGAATAAGAGAAATGAGAAAGATGGAGTATAACTAATTCTCAATTCTCAATTCCTCATTCCCAATGCCCAATTCAATATTCAATTACCAAGGTAAAACAGATGGCCAAATCAAAAGAACCAAAAGAGAAAAAAGAGCAAAAATTGCAACCGCCACAACAACAAGAAGCACCAGGTGTTGAATCAGAAATGACACCAAAACCCAAAGCAGATGATGCTCAGTATCGGGGTAGTGGCAAGTTACAAGATAAAGTAGCATTGATTACGGGTGCAGATAGTGGGATTGGTCGTGCTGTTGCGATCGCATTTGCAAAAGAAGGTGCAGATGTGGCTATCCTTTACCTTAATGAACACGATGATGCCAAAGAAACCAAACATTTGGTAGAAAAACAAGGGCGTCGTGCAGTAACAATTGCAGGTGATATTGGCAATGAAACCTTTTGTCAGCAAGCCATACAACAAACAGTTGGTGAGTTTGGCAAACTCGATATTCTCGTCAACAACGCCGCCGAACAACATCCAAAAGAAAGTATTGAAGAAATCACCGAAGAACAACTAGAGCGAACTTTCCGCACTAATATCTTCTCAATGTTTTTCATGACTAAGGCTGCACTCAAGCATCTACAAGCAGGCAGTGCTATCATTAATACCACATCGGTAACAGCTTATAAAGGTAGCCCACAACTACTAGATTACTCCTCCACAAAAGGTGCGATCGTTGCTTTTACTCGCTCCTTATCAAAAAATTTGGTATCCAAAGGAATTCGGGTTAACGCTGTCGCGCCAGGGCCAATTTGGACACCTTTAATTCCCTCAACTTTTCCCGAAGAGAAAGTTGAAACTTTTGGGAAACAAGTACCAATGCAACGAGCCGGACAACCAGAAGAAGTTGCTCCTAGCTACGTATATTTAGCTTCTGATGATGCTTCTTATGTCTCTGGACAAGTGTTACACGTCAATGGTGGAGATGTTGTGAATGGATAAGTGAGAAATCAGTCATTAGTCATTAGTCATTGGTCATTGGTCATTGGTCATTGGTTATTCACTTTCAATAAAGGACTAATGACTAATGATAAAAAAATAATTACTTCTAATTATACCCTGATGGTCTTCCATTGGAGGGATGAGTAAATGTGGGAATATTGATAGTCTATCTAACAGCAAACATTTAATAAATAATAACTACTTCTATGGCATCTCCTACACCATTGAATGGCAGAGAACTAGTAGATTGTGCTAGAGCAAATGCCCAGCAAGGAATTGAAACTGCTGCTTATCAATGTGGCTATGGTCAAGACCTCAACAAATTTGCCAGAGAACTTAGACAAGCTTGTGAAGACATGAATTTACAAGTGAAGGAACTTAGCGGATTGATTACTGACCAGGACATGATACTGCAATTGGGTACTGGCGAAATTGTTGCTCCAGATACGGAATCAGAATTGTAAAAGTTAAGTTAGTCATTTGTCCTTTGTCCTTTGTCATTTGTAGTGTGTTATTCACTAATGACTAATGACTAATGACCAATGACTTTTTTCATAACTTTAAAATTACCCGCGCCAAATTGAAGTAAATCAAAACACCTACAACATCAACTGCTGTGGTGATGAATGGTGCTGACATTAATGCCGGATCTAAACGAAGATAGCGGAATAGAAACGGCAGTGCTGAACCGGAGATCGAAGCCAAAATAGAAATAGCTACCAAACTAGTGCCTACAGCGATCGCTACTTCTAATCGTCCTTGCAGAAAATAAGCCCAGACAGTAGCGATCGTACCTAACATTCCTCCCAATAATGCCCCAGCGATCGCTTCCCGGCTGATTACCTGCAATGCACCAAGCGATCGGATTTCATCGGTATTCATCCCGCGAATCACCACTGTGGAAGATTGAGCGCCTACATTACCCCCAGTACCAGTCAACAAGGGGATAAAGGCTGTTAGTGCCACCACTTTGGCTAAAAGATCCTCTTGCGACTTAATAATCGTGCCTGTGACGGTATTGGTTATAAGTAAGACCAATAACCAAACAACCCGCTTCCGAGCAATTTCCAGCAAATTCATTTGAAAATAGTTGTCGCCCCCCGACTGCACACCACCACCCAAGGCATAGATATCTTCGGTGGTTTCCTGTTGCAAAATATCAATCACATCATCGACGGTGACAATACCTACTAAACGCTGTTCTCGATCTACCACAGGTACAGCCAGAAAGTCATATCTTTGGATTAATCTCGCGACTTCTTCTTGGTCTGTATCAGTGTGGACGAATATCACATCACGCGTCATAATTTCGCCAATAATTTGCTCAGGCTGAGACGTTACTAATTCCCGCAACGATACAATCCCTGTTAAGCGCCTTGCCGCATCCATGACATAAAGATAATAAATCATCTCACTGGCATTAGCTAAGTTGCGAATTCGCTCTAGAGCTTGAGATACTGTCAAGTTTTCTTTCAGCGAGATTAACTCTAGCGTCATGATTCGCCCAGCTGTATCAGCTTCATAACCCAATAGTTGGGCTGTAGCTTGACGTTCTGCTGGACTCAGCTGCAAATGCTCCTAGAAGCAGGAGACTTGCAGGGAGCAAAATCTATTCTCGTACCCGTGCAGCCTGCGGATATCGCCGAGGCGATTGAGGGTTTGCCAGAAGCGATGCACGC
>NZ_JADEXF010000121.1 GCF_015207245.1 Nostoc cf. edaphicum LEGE 07299 | reverse complement strand
GATAAAATACACGTACAGCAGGCTTGGCAATTAATTTGTCAAACTGCTGAGAACATAGAAAATAATTAACTCACTTTTGGGGCACTATTTTAGGAATAGCAAGTGGTATTGGTGAACATACAGCCTTTTTTTCATCTAGGCTAAGTCCTCGCTTGTGGCTACCAACAACTGTGATTTGATAGCCAGAAAGTGTTCATCCGCTAATATTTAAAAATGCCACACTACTTGACCAATTAATGGTTTGGTTGAGTAAGTAACGAATAAACAAATTTTTAATAGTCTCTATTTCCTCAGTAGTCAAATTTGCAGCCAGACGATCGGCATAACTTGGTCGATTAACATTAGCAGTAAATAAACGCTTGATAAAATTGTCAGAGATGTGCATTGGTGTCAAATACTGTTCAAGAACCACTTGCACGTAGTGTCCATTTGAAGCAAAAGCGTGATGCAAATCGTCAGCATCCCAGTTAAGCATGGGGTCAGAGGTATCTGTATAAATAGCTTCTTCCGCTAAAACTAATCGCTCATACAATTGGGCATCGAGATTTTGACTGGGTAGTAAGCGGTAAAATCTTTGGGTATGACGAGGTACTGTCTCAGCTAAAATAAGTGTGGCTGAGTGCGGGATCAATTGACCTAAAACTTGAGCAGCAAGTCCCTTATCCGCTTGGGAGGCTAGTACATTGCGTCCAATAATAGAGTCAAACTGTACATTTGGGGCAAGAGATGCCAGCATAGCAGGTATCTGTGCAACAGATGCAGTAAAAACTATTGGTCGCATTGTTTCAGGAAGTGCCGCAGCTTGTTCAATTAAAGCATTGGCATCAGAGCGATCGCGAACACAAGCATAAACTCCACCTTCTGGAACTTGTCGGATTGCTTCCCAAGTAAGTAAACCAGTGGCGGCATTTAAATCCAATACTAAGTGATGACGTTGTAATTGAGCGAAAGTGAAAATGCGATCGCGCACAGATGCTAATTGTGTACTAACCTGAGAAAGTGTGCGTTGCAACCAACGCTCATCTGCTCGGTCAACACTTCCATAAGTCATGACTTCTATTGGTGCAACACCAATACCTTCTACTATTGCAGCAAGTTGAGCTTCCCGACGACGTGCAACTTGTGTAGCGATTTGGTTTTCATAACCTTGGGTTGATGGTTGATAAAACAATTGACCTTGTAAGCTGGTGGGTAAATATTGCTGTGCTACCCAATGATCTCGATAAGCGTGAGGATAGAGATAACCAGCCCCATGTCCAAAACCTTTTTTATCCCGATTGGCATCTTTAAGATGAGTGGGAACTTCTGCAACATTTTCATTTTCTACTGCTGCTAAAGCATCAAAAAAACCCATAAGACTATTGGACTTTGGTGCAGTTGCTAAATAAAGTACTGCCTGCGCCAAATGATAACGTCCTTCCGGCATCCCCACGCGATCGAATGCTTCGGCACAGGCATTGGTGACGACAACTGCTTGTGGATCTGCTAATCCGACATCTTCGCTGGCCAGAATTAACATCCGACGAAAAATAAATCGGGGGTCTTCACCTGCATAAACCATTTTAGCCAACCAGTAGAGTGCTGCATCTGGGTCAGAACCTCGTAAGCTCTTGATAAAAGCACTGATGGTATCAAAATGGGCATCCCCTTCTTTGTCGTATAAAACAGCACGCTGCTGAATTGATTCTTCTGCTACTGCTAGGGGAATATGAATAACACCTGTAGCATCGGGGGGTGTAGTCTCTACAGCCAGTTGCAAAGCATTCAATAACGAACGAGCATCACCGTTAGCAACATTAACTAAATGATCTAAAGCGTCTGCGTCAATTTGTACTGTTAACTTGCCATAACCGCGTTCAGAATCAGCTAGCGTTTGCTCAACAATTTTGTATAAATCTTTATCACCTAATTGCTGAAGTTGAAAAATCCGCGAACGGCTGACAAGTGCTTTATTGACTTCAAAAAAAGGATTTTCGGTGGTAGCACCAATGAGAATGATTGTACCATTCTCTACCCAAGGCAATAAGGCATCCTGCTGAGACTTGTTAAAACGATGGACTTCATCGACAAAAAGAATAGTTCGTTGATTATGAAACTTACGCTGTTGTTGGGCTATTTCAATTGCCGCTCGAATTTCTTTAACTCCCGAAAGTACGGCATTGATAGCGATGAAGTGAGCGCGAGTAGTGTTGGCAATAACACGGGCTAAAGTAGTCTTGCCAGTTCCTGGTGGCCCAGAAAAGATTAATGAAGACAGTTGATCCAAGCTAATAGCACGCCGCAGTAGCCTTCCTTGTCCGATAATATGATCTTGACCAACAAATTCATCAAGTGTCCGTGGACGCATCCGAGCCGCTAGGGGTGCTTCTTCTTCAGTGATTTTTGCAAGATGCTGGTCAAATAAATCCATTATTTAATTACTACCAACTCTGATTTTTAAGAAAAATAAATTACTATCTCATTAATTCTGACAACATTTGCTCTAGAATTTCTTCGTCTCAGGAGTGCAGCATTGGTGGGCACCAAGAAATTCTTTGATCTCCCAAATCAAATCAATTGTCTTTTCTGAGAAATTCCTCATCGTAATGTCGCATACTCTATTGGCTGTCTCTTCTATCCACTGGGGTGTTATTCTTCAGGTTTTTGAGTATCCACTCGTCGGTATCTACAATAAGAGAATAAGAGCAGGGACATCATTGATACGGGCACTGACGATGATACAATCTCTGGCTTTGTCAACAACGTACACACTGACATGAATTCATATAATCAAGAAAATCCCAAAAGTTCACGAGATTACATATTATGTGCGGGTTTGGCATTAGCGATCGCCATCATGTTGATGTTGATGGTGCGATCGCTGGGTCTGTGACAGATGAGTTAGCAATTTGCGGCGATCGCCAAGAATGAAAGCGCCTGATGAAAGCTAATGTCAAACTAACCGCACTCTTCAGTTGAACATGATTAGGCAATCCAAATGAAAAGACCTGGATTTATTGAGCGTCATCACCTGTGGACAGAAATCCAAAAAGAAGCATCTAAAAAGATCCAGGCTGTTGTTAAAGAACGGGATTTATTGTTGATTCGTACCGCTTGGTCAGACCAGCATGGCATTGTTCGCAGCAAATCGCTCTTACCGCAGACATTTTTCAGCGCCTTAGAAAACGGTATGCAAATCAGCACAGGGACATTCCTGTTTGATACTGGTGGTGCAATAGTCTTTAACCCGTTTGTGCCTGGCGGTAGTTTAGATATGCCTTTGATGACAGGTGCGCCAAATCTTGTCGCTGTTCCTGACCCTGATACCTTCAAAATTCTGCCTTGGGCAAAACGTACTGGTTTTATCCTCTGTGACGAGTACTTTCAAAATGGTCAGGTAATGCCCTTTTCCAGTCGCGGTATTTTGCGCCAATCATTGGTAGAGTTACATCAAAGAGGATTGGAGCATATTGTCGGCTTAGAAGTTGAGTGGTATCTGGCAAAGTTAGAAGATCCAATGTTAGCGATCGCTAATGTTGGTACTTCTGGAAAACCTGGTGAACCTGCCAAAGTGAGTGCTGTAGAGCATAGTTTTCAATATCTTTTAGAATCCCACAATCCAGAGATTCACGACTTACTGCGCGTTTTAGCAGAAAACTTAGTTGAAATGGGATTGCCTTTAAGGAGTGTAGAAAACGAAGGAGGTGTCGGTCAATTTGAATTTACCTTTGACCCGATTCCGGCATTACAAGCTGCGGATACAATGATGATATTCCGAATGGCGACCAAGCAAATCTGCCGTCAACAAGGTTACATCGCATCATTTATGTGTCGTCCAGGATTGCAAGGTTCTTCTTCCAATGGCTGGCATTTGCACCAATCCCTTGTAGACCAAAGCACAGGCGAGAACGCTTTCATGTCTGCAAACTCCAAATCCCTAATGTCAGATTTAGGTAAACATTTCGTTGGTGGTCTTCTTAAACACGCCAATGCTGCTTCTGTGTTCACAACCCCGACAATTAACGGCTACAAAAGATTTAGGCCTTATTCCCTAGCTCCCGATCGTGCCGGATGGGGATTGGAAAATCGAGGGGCAATGATTAGATTACAAGGCGGTTTTGATGACCCCACCACCCATATTGAAAACCGAGTTGGAGAACCAGCAGCCAATCCTTATCTGTATATGGCATCGCAATTGATTTCTGGGCTAGATGGTGTAGATCGTAAACTTGACCCTGGCTCCCCAACAGATGAACCTTACGCTACAGAAAGTCTCACCTTACCCAAAAGTTTGCCAGAGGCGATTTCATATTTGAGCCAAAGCGAACTTTTTGCTCAAAAAATGGGGCAGCAGTTCATTAACTTCATTATTAAGATGAATTAGGAAAGATCGTATTATCAATCTTGGCTATTTACTTAGCAGCGATGCCTACGGCGGGCTACGCCTACGCCTAACCATACCAAAGCAGCATCAACATTATTAACCTGCTCCCCTGGCGGTATCGCTGGACGATTTACCATAACAACCTTTACGCCCAGTTCTCGCGCGGCAATAATCTTGGGCTTTGTGGCATCGCCACCGCTATTTTTACTGACGATGGTATCAATGTTGTTCTCAATCAGAATTTGTCTCTCATTATTGAGGGTAAAAGGCCCGCGATCGCACAATACCATCCCCGGCGGTACTAAAGCATCTTCGCCAGGAGGGTCAATCATCCGCATCAAAAACCAAATTTTCTCCAAGTGAGCAAAGGCGGCGAGTTCTTGTCTACCAACTGTCAAAAATACTCGCTGTGCCTGATTTTGCAGGGCTGTTGCTGCGGCTGCAACACTATCAACTTCAATCCAGCCATCGCCACTTTCTTTTTCCCAAGGCGGACGAATTAACATCAGACGGGGGACTCCAACTTCCGTTGCCGCATCTGCCGCATTGAAGGAAATCTGAGCCGCAAAAGGATGGGTTGCATCAATTAATAAGTCGATTTCCATGACTCGCAGATAGCTAGCCAATCCAGCCGCACCCCCGAAGCCTCCAACCCGTAAATCGCCCAGAGGTACTGACGGTTCGCGGGTGCGGCCAGCTAAAGAGGTGATTACTTCTAACCCTTGAATAGTCGTCACTTTGGCAGCTAATTCTGCTGCATCACCCGTCCCACCCAGAATCAAAACGCGCATCATTAAAAAGGAGTCAGAATTCAGAATTCAGGATTCAGAATACTCTACCCATAAACGGATAGATTCAAGGAAGAATATTTGAATTTATTTTTGCCCACGGCGAAAGAGGTTTTATTCTATACTCAAACTCTCGCGGACTCGCTTTACTTGGCTCTATCAGCTATTCGTACAGAAAACTTTTCTGTTAGCGGTAGCAGGGCGTTTAGCCCATTCTGACTCCTGACTTCTGAGTTCTTCTTCATAAAGGTGGAATCTTTGCTAAAATGCCCTTCTTCATTGCTTCTGGACGCTCTGACCAAGGCAGCAAACCATCTGCTTTAGCATAGTATTGACTAGCACATTCCAGTACCGCAGAGGCACTACCATCAACGGCTAAATCACCAAATAAATATGTTAATTTACCTTTAGCACTAAAAGCGACTACACAAGAACGATTACAAGCACTCATGCATTCAACTTCCTGAATTGGGAATTGATCTCGTAACTCCCAATCTTGTGCCAGCTGCTGAAGTTGGTGTAAAAGTTTTTCACCACCACTTTCACCTAAGCGTTTTCCATTTTGCCAAACACTGGCACAGGTTTTGCAAACAAATAAAGTATGTTCAGCAACTTCCATTGGACTAGTTGGAGAAATATTTATAGTAGTAGTCATCTGTACCTCGCAGATATGTGAAACTAATAAATTTATTTCGGCGGGCATCCTGACTCACTCAATTTGAGATTTTCGATTTAGTTCTTTAATCTCAAATTCGTTCACAGTTGCGGGACAGCGCCGGATTTGCACCGAACTTTCCCCGTTACCTCTGGTGGCTGACTCCCACCAGAACCGAATAACCTTATCGATCATACACTCGCAACTGCCAAGATCCCCGACTTTTTCAAGAAGTCGGGAATCTTGTTTGTGCGCCTTTGATTCAGGATTACTTATACTGGACGACAACCAGACAAAATACTGTGCATATTCACTACTTGTCCAATAACTGCGATCGCAGGCGCACTAAATCCAGTTTCCTCTACCTGTGTGACTATTGTTTTCAATGTCCCAATTAATTCTTCTTGTTCTGGGCGCGTACCCCAGCGCACCAAAGCAATCGGCGTTTCTAAATTCAACCCAGCTGTAATTAATTCTTCCACAATATAAGGCAGATTGTGAATTCCCATATAAATTACAATGGTTTCGGAACCGTGAGCGATCGCACTCCAATTCACTTGCGGTCTATACTTACCCGCCGCTTCATGACCAGTTACAAATGTGACTGACGAACTATACAGACGATGCGTCAAAGGAATACCTGAGTATGCTGCTGCTGCAATCCCTGAAGTGATACCTGGGACTACTTCCGTTGATATTCCAGCTTTGACTAATTCTTCCATCTCTTCGCCACCGCGACCAAAAATAAAGGGATCGCCACCCTTGAGCCGCACTACAATTGCATTATCCTGCGCTTTCTCAATCAACAATTGAGTTGTTTCTGACTGCAATAACGAATGTCTCCCCGCACGTTTTCCAGCATTAATTTGCTCGGCTTGGGGATTAATCATTGCCAGAATTGCCGGACTCACCAAGGCATCATAGATGACTACATCTGCACATTCCAACAAACCTTTCGCCTTCAGGGTAATTAATCCTGGATCTCCTGGCCCCGCACCTACTAAATAAACCTTTCCCAAATACTTGTTCTCCTGCTTTTCTGTGCGGTTCATTTCTGTGTTAAATCCCAAATTAGCTCGGCTAATTCTGCACTTACTCCCAGTGGCTCTGCCAGTTGGAAATTCACCGCAGAAAATTGTAATTTTAGCTCCTCTATTGAGGTAGCGATCGCATCGGTTATTCCACCAGCGAATAAAAAGTATGGCAAAATTGCAATTTCCCGATAACCAGCATCTACCAACTCTTTCACGCGTGATTCTAAACTAGGAGGCCCAGCCCAATAAGCAGCAACTGCTCCCAAACTCGCCGCCATTGCTTCCACAGTTTTTTGCGAACCTGGGCGACGGCTACCATGAGCTAAGAGAATCCATGCTTCTGCTTTTATAGCAGCTATTTGCTTTGCCAGCAATTTCTCTAAATTGGGGTGAGAGCCTAAATATGGTTGCAACTCAATGATGATATCTTGACCAGCAGCCTGTTGTGCGAGTGCTACTTCGGCAGGAATGTCTGTCATCACATGCACTCCCGGCAGCAGAAATAGCGGTACAATTTTGAGGCGATTTTCATTTTGAGACAGTAAGGAATCGCCAAAAGCGCTTTTAGCAAATTGTTGAATCTGCTCGTGTAAAGGCTGAGGACTCATTTCTAAAGCAGCGATGCCAACCAAATGTTCGCTTGACAATTTCTGACATACCAGACTAGCTAGTTGCTGCATAGCAATTTCTGGGCGGCGATCGCGACTTCCGTGAGATAATAGCAGATAGGCAGATGACATCGGCAAAGCTTGAACTTTCAGTTACTATATCTTACTTAAGATTCAGCCGGGGTTGATAAGTACTCTAGTAATTATTGAAACTATTATCAATTACTAAACAGAAGTATTCTTAATGATTTTTACAGGGAAATTAAGTTGTAAAGTACACAACTACTCGTTTCAAAACCAAGTAGAAAGCCTGTTTTTCTTCTGTTAGCGTAGGGGCGTAGCCCATTCTGACTCCTGAATTCTGCTGTATATTCTTCTCCTGCTTTACCTTATTGTTCTTCAGCAGTGTAAGTA